>JANQJT010000296.1 GCA_028281485.1 Phycisphaeraceae bacterium | reverse complement strand
ATTAGAGCCGGTGATGCGCGCGATCAAGAAGCAGAAGGGCTTGAAGCTGAAGACGGTGGTGGCGGGTTCGCACCTGGTGGCGAACACGTGGGGGGATGTGGAGCGGGCGGGGTTTGTGATCGACGCGCGCGTGCGGATGCAGAAGAGGGGCGAGAGCGGGCGTGCGGCGGACGCGGCGGCGCTGGGGCGGGGCGTGAGCGGGTACGCGCAGGTGTTCGACGCGATGAAGCCCGACGTGGTGGTGGTGTTGGGTGATCGGATCGAGGTGTTTGCCGCGGCGAGCGCGGCGCACGTGGCGGGGGTCTGTGTGGCGCACATTCACGGCGGTGATCGGGCTGAGGGCGTGGCGGACGAGGCGATGCGGCACGCGACCGGCAAGCTGGCGCACGTTCACTTCGCGGCGACGGCCAAGAGCGCCAAGCGATTGCTTCGCATGGGTGAGTTGGAGGATTCGGTCCACGTCACGGGGTCGCCGGCTGTGGACGGTTTAAAGGAGATCGAAGCGGTCGAGGGTGGTCCGAGCGTGTTGGTGTTGCAGCACCCGGTGGGTGGGAGTGACGCGGAGGAAGAGCGGTGGATGCGTGGGACGCTGGAGGGGGTCAAGCGGTGGGCGGGTGAGTTGTTGGTGCTTGGGCCGAACGGTGACGCGGGGAGTGTGGGGGTGCGTCGGGCGCTGGAGGGGACGGCGACGGTGGAGCACGTGCCGCGTGAGCAGTGGTTGCGCGTGTTGAAGGGGGCGCGGGTGATCGTGGGCAACAGCAGCGCGGGTTTGATCGAGGCGTCGGTGTTGGGGACGGCTTGTGTGAACGTCGGGCCGCGCCAGAACGGGCGGGAGAAGCCGGGCAGCGTGGTCGATTGCGATTACGGGGCGCGTCGCGTTCGCGAAGCGGTTGAAAAGGCGCTGGCGATCAACGCGGGGCGCGTGCGGCATCCTTACGGTGACGGGCGCAGCGGTGAGCGGATCGCGGCGTTGCTTGCGGCGACGGATTGGGGCGCGGTGGACGTGCGCAAGCGCAACGCGTATTGAGTCACTGGGGTCGTGCGGTGCAAGAAAAAACCCCGCGTGGTTTGCGGGGTTGTTTGTTGTTGTGATTCGGCGATCAGGAGGATGTCGGTGCGCTGAAGCGTGAACCGGTGAGTTCGACGCGTCGGTTCATGGTGGGGCCTGAGGGGATGATCTTGCCGGCGAGGATCATGAGGACGAGGACGACGGCGTTGCCGGCGAGCAGGTACCGTTCGTGTCCGGTGTAGACCATGATGCCGGTGACGAGGAGGATGGTGAGCGAGAGGGGGATCATGCCGCGCCAGGCGAGTCGCATGAGCTGGTCGAAGCGGAAGCGGGGCAGGGTCCAGCGGATCCACATCATGAAGCAGAGCAGCGCGACGACCTTGCCGAGGAAGAAGGTGGTTTTGATGAGTGCGGCGGCGATGGAGGTATCGGCGACGGAGAGCTTGGCGAGCAGGAAGTCGAGGCCGGGCACGTGGAACCCGCCGAGGAAGAGGATGGCGAAGAAGGCGGAGCCGCCCGCCATGTGGATGTATTCCCCGAGGAAGAACAGGGCGAACTTCATGGAGGAGTATTCGGTGTGGTAGCCGCCGACGAGTTCGGACTCGCACTCGGCCAGATCGAAGGGGGCGCGGTTGGATTCTGCCAGGACGCAGGTGAAGAAGAGGATGGCGGCGAGGGGCTGGTGGAAGAGGTTCCAATCGAGGAAGGTGAGCTGGGTGTTGACGATGTCGATGGCGCGGGCGGAGCCGGCCATGAGGAGGACGACGAGGACCATGAGGCCCATGGGGATTTCGTAGGAGAGCATCTGTGCGGTGGCGCGGAGGCCGCCGAAGAAAGCGAACTTGTTGTTGGACGCCCACGCGCCGAGGACGACGCCGTAGACGGCGAGCGAGCCGGTGGCGAGCATGTAGATGACGCCGATGTGCAGGTCGGCGACGGCGGCGACGGCGGTGCCGGCTTCGACGCCGACGGTGCCGACCGCGGGCAGGTTGAAGCTGAAGCCGGGGAAGTCGATGACGCCGCCCCAGGGCACGATGGCCCATCCGATCATGGCGGGGATGACGGCGAGCGCGGGCGCGATAAGGAAGAGGATCTTGTCGACGCTGCGCGGATCGTAGTCTTCTTTGACGAGGAACTTGATGCCGTCGGCGAGGGGTTGGCCGAGTCCGAGGTGGCGCTTCTTGGCGTTGTCGCCGAACAGGCCGAAGGTAAAGCCGACGCGGTTGGGACCGATGCGGTCCTGCACGAACGAGGCGATCTTGCGTTCGACGTAGATGAGGTAGGCGGTTGCGCCCAGGAGGATGTGCAATATGGCCAAGAGGGTGATGACGGAGACGAACAGCTGAGCGGAGATCATCATGATCGGCGGTTCCGAGGCGTATCAGGTGGATTGGCGTTTGCACGGCACGAAAAGCGGCATCTTAGCTATTTAAAGCGGGGTGGGCTAGTGAGATGAGAAGCGAATGCAAGGTGGTTTTGCGGTGTGGAAAACGTGTGTAAACATGAGGTGGGACGGTTGGGGAGCGAGTTGGGCAAATTATAAGCGGGGCAAGAGGGGCGGTTAACGCAGGATTAAGGTTGTTAGGGATAGAGAAAAGTGTCCGAAAAAAAGTCTATTTATTTGTAAATGAGAGGGGATTATTTCTTGAAATGAATGGAAGCGGGCTGGGGGCTGTCGAGATCGGTGGGCTGGGATTATGGCGCAAAGCCGAGGCGAAGATGGATGTGTGCGGGATGTGGATAACTCGCGGGGGTTGTAAGAGGCTGGTGGGAGGGTATTTGGGAAGCGATCGGGTCATTGGATGAAGCGGAGTTCACCAAAGTTGGGGACGGGGATGCGGCCTTTGTCGCTGTATTTGAGGGGTGCGGGGAAGTAGACGAAGAAGGCGCGGCCGATCATGAGTTTGGCGGGGACCAGGCCGTTGCGTATGCCGGGTTGGTCTGCGCCGGGTCGCGTGTGTTCGGGCGTGAGTTTCTTGACGAGCGCGTGTGTGTGGTTCCAGGCGCGGGAATCGGAAGAGAGCGGGGAGTTGTCACCGCAGCAGAAGTATTCCTTGTTGCCGATGGCGATGGGTTGGCTGATGGCGTTGGGGTAGTCATCGCCTTTGGGTCGGAGTGAGGGGGTGTAGTAGATGTCGCGATCGAGGTTGAGGTGCTGGAGTGTCATCGGTGCGCCGCTGACGGTGATGGAGGCGCTGGGGGCGACGGCGGGTTTGTGGTGTTGCTGCATCTGTTCGAAGGAGAGCGCGAAGCGGTCGGCGGGCAACTGGTCGGTGCGGTTGTAGAAGGGGACCTGGTATTCGATGACGCGTTTGCCGTTGACGAAGAGGGTGATGTTCTGATCGACGTGCCAGAGTTCGAGGCGTGTGGTCTGGTTTTGTTTGAGGGGGACGGTGTTGCGCAGCGCGACGCCGACGTCCTGGTATTGGTCTTGGCCGGTGGGCTTGATGCGGAGGAAGGACGTGCCGTCGGATTCGATGCCGGCCTGGACCTCGTAGAACTCGGTGTCCATGTTGATCGCGGCGGCGGCGCCTTGCGATTCGGGGCGCAGGTCGACGGAGACGGCGAGGTCTTCGACGTAGTAGCTGCCGAAGAAGGAGTGCTTGGTCATGTTGTAGGCGCAGAAGTCTCTTTCGGTGCGTTGGTCGAAGGCGAAGGCGAGCGTGGCGGGGGCGGGTGCGCTGTATTGGTAGGTCTTGCCGTGGTCGGTTGAGTGGATGGCGTGGGGGGAGTCGGTCTGCC
>JANQJT010000284.1 GCA_028281485.1 Phycisphaeraceae bacterium | reverse complement strand
CGCCCCCGCCATCCTCGTCCTCGTCTCCGTCGTCACACTCATGCCCACCCCCCACGTCAGCGCACAGACCGTCGCCTCACTCACCGTCGAAAACCACCTCAAGAACCTCCCCGGCCTCGCCTCCTCCGACCCCGCTCAGGTCGAAAAGTCCTTCCAGTCCATCGTCGACTGGCCCGTGCACGTCCCCGACCTCGGCCCCGAATACCAGCTCCTCGAAGCACGCGCCTGCCGCATCGACGGCAAGTCCGTCATCTGCACACGCTGGCTCCGCGACGGACAACACTACGCCCTCTACCAGTTCTGCCCACTCGAGTTCAACCTCACCGGGGACCTCCCCCAGGCCCCCGTCATCGTCTCACCCGACAACACCGACGCCGACTACGCCGTCCGCATCTGGATAGCCTCCCGCCGATGCGCCTACGCCCTCATCGCCGAGGCCGACACCACCACCCACTAAACCCCACAACCCGATCGGTTCCTGCAGGGGCGCCCGCGTCCCCCCCCACGCGGCGCCCCGCTTTTTTGCGCAAAGAAAAAACACCGCCCTCACGAGCGGCGTTTCTCATTTCATATTCTTAAGCCATCAAGCCGGGCTCGGCAGCGGCGGCGCCCCGCCCTCGGGCTCGGCGTCCGGACGCGTCGAGGCACTCGTCGGCGGATCGGGCTTCGCGCCCTTCGCCGCCTCCGCGTCCAACAGCTCGCTCACCGTCGGCTTGTCCAGCACCTCGCCCGCCATGATCTTCTCAACATCCGACGCGCTCAGCGTCTCGAACTTCAACAGCGCATCGCTGATCGCCGTCACCTGCTCCCACTTCTCGCTGACCATGCGCTCCGCGTCCGCGTACGCCTCGTCAACCAGTCGCTTCACCTCTTCGTCGATGATCCGCGCCGTGTCGTCCGAGTGGCCCTTGTCCTGCAGCATGCGGTTCGGGTCCTCCTCGCCGCCGTAGTTCACGAAACCCAACCGCGGGCTCATGCCCCACTCCAGCACCATCATCTTCGCGTACTGCGTCGCCATGCGGATATCCATCGCCGCGCCGCTCGACACGTCCCCCGTCTTGCGTTCCTCGGCGATACGACCCGCACACAGCCGCCGAAGCTCCGCCTCCACGTACCGCCGCCCGTAACCGTAGCGGTCCTTCTCGGGCAGGCTGAACGTCGCGCCCATCGCCTGGCCGCGCGGGATGATCGTCACCTTGTGCAGCGGATCGCACTCCGGCATCAGCACGTTCACGATCGTGTGCCCCGCCTCGTGGTACGCCGTGCCCACACGCTCCTCTTCGTCGACCTTTCGGCTCCGGTACGCGCGACCGAACTTCACCTTGTCGCGCGCCTCCTCCAGGTCCGACATCTCGATGAAGTCCTTGTTCTCCATCGTCGCGATGATCGCAGCCTCGTTGATGATCGCCGCCAGGTCCGCGCCGCTGAACATCGGCGTCTGACGCGCCACACGCTCCATGTCCACGCTCGGCGCCATCTTGACCTTCTTCGCGTGCACGCGAAGAATCTCCAACCGCCCCTTGATGTCCGGCAGCGGCACGCTGATCTGACGATCGAAACGCCCCGGTCGCGTCAGCGCCGGGTCCAGCACGTCGCTGCGGTTCGTCGCCGCGATCACGATCACCTGGTCGTTCGTCTCAAACCCGTCCATCTCCACGAGGATCGCGTTCAGCGTCTGCTCACGCTCGTCGTGACCGCCGCTGGAAAAACCGCTGCCGCGTCGGCGTCCCACCGCGTCGATCTCGTCCAGAAAGATAATGCACGGGCTGTTGTCCTTGGCCTGCTTAAACAAGTCGCGCACGCGGCTCGCGCCAACGCCCACGAACATCTCCACAAAATCGCTGCCGCTGATCGAGAAGAACGGAACCTCCGCCTCGCCCGCCATCGCCTTCGCCAGCAGCGTCTTGCCGCAGCCCGGCTGACCCACCAGCAACACGCCACGCGGAATCCGACCACCCAACCGCTGAAACTTCTTCGGATGGCGGAGGAACTCGATGATCTCGTTCACCTCTTCCTTCGCCTCCTCGATCCCCGCCACGTCACCCAGCGTGACGCTCGTCATCTCCTTGTTTACCAGCTTGTGCCGGCTCCGACCGAAGTTCCCCAGCATCCCCATCCCGCCGCCACCCCCGCGCATCGCGCGGAAGAACACGAACCAGATGATCACCAGGAACAAGACCCACGGCAACAGGTACAGCAGTGCCTGCACCCACCCCTGCGAAGGGTCCTCGCGGAACTGGTTCGGCGCGATCTCCATCAGCTTGCCGACATACTCATCGCGCGAACCCGCACCGATAGGCAGGCTCACCTTACGACCCACCGTCTCGCCACCCTCCGGCCGAAGGTACGCGATGATCGCCCCGTCCTTCACGATGATGCCCTTGTCGTCTGCGTCGTCGATCTTGTTCGACTCGATCAGACTCACCATCTCACCCCAGCTGCTCAGCTCCTCCGGCTTGCCCGAGCTGTAGAAAACCATGTACCCCAGGAACCCCAACAGCATCAGGATAATCACCCAACCAAACGTGTTGTTCCGGTTCATCCGCATCCCGGGCGGGCCCTGCCCGTTGCCGCCCCCGCGGGGATCGTTGGAATTGCCGCCCTGGTTATTCTGCTCGCTCATGCGCTTCTCTATCGCTCTCTGAAATAGGAGGTCTCTCGTACAGTACGGTCCCGATGCATCTTTAGATCGGCTCGATCGGCTCCCGCCCGAACCGAATCATAGCCCCACATCCCCCAAACTTCCTCACCAATCCCGTCGCATCACGCTCACGATATCCCGCGCCAGCTCCGCCGACGCAACGTGCTGGGCCACCTCATACGGCTCTGAAGCACCCAAAACCGGCACGTGCTCCCCCGTCCCCGATATCGAAGACCGGCTGCGGATCACCTGCCCCGTCCGCATGTCCTTCCACTCAAAACGCACCTTCACCACCACCTGCACCTCCTGCGGAATCCCCCCATCGAAAGTCCGGCTCAGCACACGCTGCCGCACATCCGTCACCGTCCCCACCAACGCCGTGTCCGCCACGTTCCCCCGCACCACCTTGTAAGGCGTCCGCAACTCCACCTCCTTGATCAACGCCTCCGTCACGTCCATCTCCACCCCGCGATAGAACGTCTGATTCTGGAAGATCGCGATCGACACCGTCCTCACGTTCTCCGGAAACAGCTCCGTCGCCGAGTACCCACCGACAAATCCGCCCGACCCCTCGCAGCCCGACCACACCGCCGCGCAGACAACCAACAACACACAAGCCCGCAACTTCCGCACCACTTCAATCATTCCTCTTTCCCCTGTCGGCCCGGCGTCACCACCGGCAAATCCTCCGTCGCGCGACGATCCGGCAGCGCCGGACGCTCGGCCGGTTGACCGTCTTCCCAGTCCGTCCGCCGCACCGTCGGCTCACCACCCCCGCTCAATCCCGGTCGCGCAGGCCCAGCACCCTCACCCAGCGCACCCAAATCAATCCGCTCACCCAGCTCCGCCAGCCGCGCCGCCGCCTTACGCGCCGCCGCCGATCGCGGATAACCCTCCGCGACACGACGATACATGAACTTCGCGCTCACCATCTTCTGCTGACTCTCGTACCAACGCGCCGCGATCAGGTCCTTCTCCGCCAGCGAATCGTCGATCCGCTCCATCAGCTCCGCCGCACCCGCGCGATCCGCGTCCACGGGGAACGCCTTCTGGAACGTCACCAAATGACGCTCCGCCTCAAGCAAACCCGTCGCGTCGAACTTCGGCCCCTTGAACCGCGCCATGTGAGACTCCGCGCGACGCTGCATCGCGTGCGACGCCCACAGGCTGTTCGGGTTATTCTCCAGGAAGACGTCGTACATCTCACTGCTCAACCACATCTCCCGATCCTTGTAATACCAGTCCGCCAGCTCGATCCCCGCCGTCTCCGCCAGCTTCCCGCCCGGCGCGCGCTCCTGGATGCGGATGTAAAGCTCCTCCGCCTCCGCCTCCGCGCTCAACCACCGCATACCCCAAACCTTCCGCTTCGTCCCGTTCGTGAAGATGCGCGCCACCTCCAGCTCCCGCTCCAGCGCCACAACAAACGCCGGCGAACCCGGATACTCACGACACACACGCTCGTAATCAAACAGACTCAGGTAGTAGTTGCCCTGCGCCACCTGCGCATCACCGCGCAGCACCATCGCCTCGGCACGCAGCGGGTGATACGGGTTCGCCTCCAGCCAGTCGCTCGCCAGACGCTCCGCCCGCGCCGCGTCGCCGCCGGCCAGCGCCGAACGCGCCGCCTGCAACGCGCCCGCAGGACTCCCCGGCGCCGGCTGACGCACCGCCTCGAAGCCATCCGGTCCAAGCTCGTACTCGACCTGCGCAAAAGCATGCGACCCCGCCATCAGCAGCGCCGCAACTCCCACACCCAAAAGCCGTTGCCATCCGTGGTTCATGCCCATGATCATAAATCCCCCAGCCCCCACCAGCAATTCAGCCCCCGCCCCCCA
>JANQJT010000161.1 GCA_028281485.1 Phycisphaeraceae bacterium | reverse complement strand
TGATTGGCGGCGGCGCCGGGGAGGGTTCTGACGGCGGCGACGTCTTCGGGTGTGGGGGGGGTGGTGCGGCCGAGTTTCTGGTAGAGGTCGCGTATGGCGACCTTGTAACGCTCGCGGAAGGTGTAGGCGAGAGAGCCGGAGGCTTTGGGGAAGAAATCGGGGACGAGGGGTGTGTGTGCGTTGTTGTGACCGGGTTGTCCGTCGCGGTTGAAGGCGAGGATGGCCTTGGAGAACTGATCGTAGCTGACGGTCATCTCGCCGTAGACCTGTTTGAGTTTTTCGACGGCGGCGGCGTTGATGGTGAAGGCTTCGTCGAGGACGAGGGGTTGGTTGGGGTCCTGGGTGGGGACGGAGCGGTTGTTGTTGAGGAGGTTCTGGAGCGTGCCGGGTGTGCGTTCGCGCTCCTTGACGGTTTTCTGGATCTTGTTGAGCTGGCCGCTGAAGAGCCACGCGGGCGTGGATATGCCTGCGAGCATGATGACGATGCAGACCACGATGAGCGGGTTGGCCTTGATCCAGTTGAGTACGGGATAGAGTTTGTTCATCGGTGGTTACTCTGGGTTGTTTTCGTTGGCGCCGGGGACGCGGTCGGGGTCTCTGAGGATGATGCGCCAGGAGATGAGGAACTCGGTGTCACCGGGGAGTGGCATTTGTTGTGTGAGTTGGGGGCGGAACTGCTCGAGCAGTACGTCCTGTGGGTTGTTGAGGTTGTTGTCTTTGCTGGGGTCGGGGACGAAGGTTTCGAGTCTTGTGATCTCGATGCCCGAGATGGTGTAGGGATTTGTGGGGATGTCGGCGTTTTCGCGGATGTGTTCGAGGAAGTGTTTCTCAAGGAACTGGTCGCGTTGCTGGTGTGCGGTGTAGCCTTCGAGTTGGATGAGGTAGGAGGGTTGGTAGTTTTGCCAGAGTCCGGCGGCGGCGGGGTCTTGTTGGGCGTACTCATCGGGGTTTGTGCCGCGGAGGAAGCCGGGGGCGGGCTCGGGGGTGATGGTGAGGGAGCTGAGGAAGATCTGGGGGCGTTGGTTTCGTGGGATCTGATCGATGTCGCCGTCGAGGAGATTGTTGGGATCGAGGGCTTTGGTTGCGGCGGTGATGTCTGCGTTGATGCGTGCGAAGATGTTCTGGTCGCGGATGGAGAGGAAGAGGTTGTTGAAGCGTTGCTGTGGGTTTTCCTGGCCCTGTGTGATGGCGTCCCAGTCGTTGGCGTGGCGGTTGGCGTTGTCGTAGGCGGTCTGTGTGGCGTTGCGTGCGGTTTGAGAGGCGGCGGCGTTGTAGGCTTTGTCGTGTCGGCCGGCGAGGACGTAGCTTGCGCCGACGCCGACGAGGACGGCTGCCGCTGCGCCGAGGAACCAGGGCTGGCGTGCTTTCCAGGCGAGCTTGTTGAGCATTTCACGCGGGAGGAGGTTGCATGAGACGGACTCGAGTTGGAGTCCCTGCAGGGCGAGGCCGTAGGCGGGGGCGAGGGTGATGGCCTGGTCGGAGAAGGCGGCGGTTTGTTTGCCGTCGACTTCGAGCTTGGTGAACTGGTCGAGTCGTTTGACGTCGAGTTGGAGTTGTTGCTTGAGGAAGGTTTGCAGGCCTGGGAGCCTGAAGGTGGAGCCGATGCCGATGAGTCGTGCGAGTTCGGTGTCACGGTTGAGGGATTGGTAGTAGCCGAGCGATTGCTGGACGGCCTGTACGAGGTCGACGAAGACGGGTCGCATGGCCTGGAAGATTTGTCGGGCGTACTTGCTGGTGGTGGCTTCTTTTTTGAGTTTCTCGGCCTTGGCGTGTGAGAGTTTGAAGGAGCGGACGAGGGCTTCGGTGAAGCGGTTGCCGCCGATGGGGATGGTGCGGAGCCAGACGCGGCCGTTTTCGGTGATGATCAGGTCGGTGGACTGTGTGCCGATGTCCATGAGGACGGTGCCGTCGGGGAAGGAGGCGAGGTTGAGGTCGAAGTTGAGCGCGTTGAAGACGGCGATGGGTGAGAGCATGACGCCGTGGACGGGGATGTCGGCCTGCTTGAAGTTGTAGAGCCAGGGTGTGAGGCGTTCTTTAGTGATGGCGAAGATGCCGGCTTCGACGTCGGGGGAGTCGGGGTCGGCGAATGTCTGGTAGTCCCATTCGACCTGTTCGAGGGGGAAGGGGATTTGCTGGACGGCTTCGTACTTGACGATGTCGGGGATCTGCTTGGGTTCGACGGGTGGGAGTTTCGCGAAGCGTGCGAAAGCGGCGTGGCCGGGGACGGAGACGATGACGGAGGAGGATTTCTTGATGGTGTGTCGAGCGAGGACCTGGTCAAGTGTGACGCGGATGGTTTCGTCGATGTCGGTGTCGGGTGCGGTGAGGACGTTGGCGTGTGGGATGACGTCGAATGCTTCGACTTTGATGTCGTCGCCGTCCTGCTTGAGGTGCATGGTCTTGACGGCGTAAGCACCGACTTCGATGCCCCAACTGTCGGTCGAGCTAGGCATGTTTGAGGGCCTCCTGGTGTAGCATCGTGACCGTTGCGGCACGGGTTGTGCGATGCGGTCGGGCCGTGGGTTCCAACGTGCGTGCTTGGAGGGGCACGGGTTGGTTGTTGGTGGCCGCGAAAACCGTATCGCGATCGGCCACTGGGCGTAGCGGGGTGTCTTGTCCTCGCGGTCCCAGTATGGCATTAAACCGGTGTAAGGGGCTTGGGTCAAGCAAGTGGGGTGAGGATAAAGCATTGTTTTTACGCCGCTTGACGGGATTGGGCGATGTGCGGAACATGCGGCGGATATGAGTGAAATCACAGCGACATTGCGGCGGCGTTTTGGAGAGGCGATGGGTCGGGCTTTGGGTGCGGAGCACGCGGAGGCGGATCCGTTGTTGCGACCGAGCGGGAACGCGAAGTTTGGGGATTTTCAGGCGAATGCGGCGATGGGGCTGGGCAAGCGTTTGGGGCGGCCACCGCGTGAGGTGGCGGAGCGGATTGTGGTGGAATTGGATTTGGAGGGTTTGTGTGAGCCGGCGGAGGTGGCTGGGCCGGGGTTTATCAATTTGCGTTTGACGGGGGAGGCGTTGGAGCGGGGTGCGGCGGCGCTGGTGGGCGATGCGCAAATGGGGATCGCGCGTGCGCATGAGCCGCAGCGGGTTGTGGTGGATTACTCGTCGCCGAACGTGGCGAAGGAGATGCACGTGGGGCACCTGCGGTCGACGATCATCGGGGACGCGATCGTGCGCGTGCAGGAGGCGGTGGGGCATGAGGTGATTCGGCAGAATCACGTGGGGGATTGGGGGACGCAGTTCGGGATGTTGGTCGAGCACCTGGTGGATATCGGAGCGACGGGTGAGGGGGCGCACATCGCGGACCTGAACGCGTTTTACCAGGAGGCGAAGAAGCGGTTCGACGCGGATGCGGATTTCAATGGGCGTGCGCGCGAGCGGGTGGTGGCGCTGCAGGGTGGGGATGCGGAGACGCTGGGGCTGTGGCAGAAGCTGGTGGATGAGTCGCTTTTGCATATGGACGAGGTTTATGCGCGGCTGGGTGTGTTGTTGACGGAGGGGGATGTGCGGGGTGAGAGTTCTTACAACGATGGGCTGGGTGGGGTGATCGAGGCGTTGGAGGCGAAGGGTTTGCTGGAGGAGAGTGAGGGGGCGAAGGTGGTGTTTCCGGCGGGCTTTGAGGGGCAGGACGGCGAGCCGATGCCGGTGATCGTGCAGAAGGGTGATGGGGGTTTTCTGTACTCGACGACGGATTTGGCGGCGCTGCGGTATCGGGTGAGTGAGCTGGACGTGGATCGGATTATTTATGTGACCGATGCGCGTCAGAAGCAGCACTTTGCGATGATGCTGGCTGCGGGAGAGATGGCGGGGTTTGTGGATGAGCGTGTTCGGACGGATCACGTGACTTTTGGGATGGTGCTGGGTGAGGATGGTAAGCCGTTCAAGACGCGGGATGGGGGGACGGTGCGTTTGATGAGTTTGCTGGAGGAGGCGGAGGAGCGTGCGGGGGCGATCGTGGCGGAGAAGAACCCGGGTCTGAGCGAGGCGGAGATGGGGCGCGTGGCGCGCGTGGTGGGGATCGGTGCGATCAAGTACGCGGACCTGTCGGGGGATCGTGTGAAGGATTACGTGTTTTCGTGGGAGCGGATGCTGGCGATGGAGGGGAACACGGCGCCGTACCTGTTGAACGCGTACGTGCGGATACGGGGTATCTTCCGCAAGGCGGCGTTGGAGGGTGCGCCGGAGGGGGCGGTGGTGAGCGTGGGGCATGAGGCGGAGCGGGCGTTGTTGTTGAAGCTGATGGAGCTGGGTAGCGTGGTGGAGCGGGTTTCTGAGAGCCTTGAGCCGCACCAGTTGTGTGGTTACCTGTACGACCTGGCGACGGCGTTTCACCGTTTTTACGAGCACTGTCCGGTGCTGGTGGCGGAGGATGCGGCGACGCGGGACGGGCGGCTGGTGCTCTGTGAATTGACGGGTCGGGGATTGAAGCTGGTGTTGGGACTTTTGGGTATCGATGTACTGGAGCGGATGTAGCGATGCAATTACCGGTTGAGATCGAGTTTGCGTTGTCGGGTGACTGGGCGAGTCAGGCAGAGGCCTTGATGGACGAGCATCACATGGTCGCGGTGAGCGACGATGAGTCTTTGCGGATCGAGTTCGGGACGCACCTGGTGATGCAGATGGAGCGTATGGCGGACACGGAGGTGTGCGTGCTGTACGGTCGTTTTATCCGATCGCTGGAGGAGTTTGCGTACATGCTGAGCCGGGCGATGGCGGGTCGGCGTGTGATTGAGCCCAGCCGTGAGTCGCTGATCGAGGCGTTGGGTCGGCAGTACGGCAGGACGAAGCGTCGTTACGTTGTTTGGCACGATGCGCACCTGTTGGCGGATCGCAAGCCGCGTTTGTTTGACGAGGTGGCGGATTGTTTGATGGGTGTGGCTGCGGAGCGGGAGTACGCGAGCGAGGACGCGTTGGTATTGACGCGTTGCTTGTTTTTGGGTTCGCCGACGCTTTTGTGGAGTCGGGGCTTGATGGAGTGGGCGCACGAGGGTGAGGCGGAGCCTTTGTGGCAGACGGTGAGCGGTTTGGAGAAGCCGCCGGTGAAGAGCGTGCGTGTGACGCGGGGTTATGACGCGCGGCCTTGGAGCCGGTGAGGGGGTTAGCGCGGGGGCGTTGCGTCGGCGATGTTGTCGAAGAGGGGGAAGACCTTGACGAGTTGTGTGGTTTTGAAGAGGCCGGTGATCTGCTGGTTCGCGCCGGCGATGCGGAGTTGTCGGCCTGATTGTTGGAGGGCGAGGTGGAGTTCGATGAGCTGAGCGATGGCGACGGAGGCGATGAAGTTGAGTTGGGCGAGGTCGATGATGACGAGGGGGGCGGTGTCCTGTTTGAGTTGGGTGAGTGCTTGGCGGAGTGGTTCGGCGTGGGCGTTGGAGGCGTCGCCGGAGAGGTGTGCGACGGCGGCGGGGGGGGCGGTGTGCTGGTCGAGCTGGATTTGGAGGGGTTCGGGCATGATGGGTCCCCTTGGCGCGGTTACTCGGGTGCGGCGTTGTTTTTCTTCATGATCATGGTGAGGCAGTTTCCGGAGTCGTTGTAGGAGACGTCGGACATGTAGGCACGGATGAGCATGACGCCGCGTCCGGAGGGTCGGTCGAGGTTTTCCTCTGCGGTGCAGTCGGGGATCTGGTCGGGGGCGAAGCCGGGGCCCTGGTCGCAGACGGTGAGCTGGATTTGGTGGTCGTCGATCCGGTAGTCGAAGGTGACCTGTTTGTTTGGTGAGAGGTTGTTGCCGTGCTTGATGGCGTTGGCGAGTGCTTCTTCGAGTGCGAGCTTGACGGCGAAGTGGTGGTTGTCGGCGTAGGTGAACTTTTTCATGTCATCGAGGATCGCCTGCTCGGCGCGGGCGATTTCCTCGAAGCGGCTGTCGAGGACGAGGTGGTTGGAGATGGGCTGGGGGGACACCTTTCGAACGCCTCCGGTGATCGGTGCGGGTGGGGGTTAGGAGAGTTTTTCGACGGCTTCGCCGGTGGACTTGTCGATGTTGAAGAGCTTGTCGAGCTTGGTGATGGTGAAGACTTCGTAGATCTGCTGGTTGATGTTGGCGAGACGGAGCTGGCCCTGCTTGGCGCGGATCTTGTTGTTGATGGTGATGAGCGTGCCGAGTGCGGCGGAGGAGAGGTGGTCGACGTTGTCGAAGCTGAGGACGAGCTTGGGGTCGCCGGCGGCGTCGATGATGGAAGCGATCTCTTCGCCGATCTGTTGGATGTTGGCTTCGTCGAGGATGTTGCGGTCGAGGAACTGGATGATGGTGATCTCGCCGTTGCGTTGGATCATGAGTCTGGAGGGTGCGTCGGGCATTGGAATCTCCGGGCGAAGGCTGTGTGGCCTGTGATTGTATTCGACCGATGTTGGGGGCCGATTGGTGTGGGTGTGTTTTAGAGGTGGTTTTTTAACATATTGGGGGTGATAGGACAAAGAAAAACGGGCCGCGTTGGGATTGCGGCCCGTTTGGGGGTTTGGGGTTGGGGGGCAGGTCAGCGTGAGGTGCCGAGGTTGTAGAGGCCGGGGGATTGGTTGAGGCCGGGGTAGAGGCGTTCTTCGACTTCGCTCTGGACGATGATGGTGGGCTTGATGAGGATGAGGAGCGTGCGTTCGTCGCGGACGAGCGAGCGGTTGGTGAACAGTCGGTTGAGGAAGGGGAGCTTGGAGAGGACGGGGACGCCCTGTTCGATCTCGGTTTCGCCGACGAGTCGCTGTCCGCCGATGAGGAGCGTGCCCTTGTCGGGGATGGAGGCGGTGGTGTCGACGGTGGTGGTTTGTGTTTCGGGGCGTTGGATGATGCCGACGGAGAAGGTGGAGGTGGAGCCGCCGTCTTCGTCGATGGCGCCGTCGCCGTCGTCGTCGACGTTGTTGTCGGGGTCTTCGTCGATGTTGCCGTCACCGTCGTCGTCGACGCCGGTCTGCTGGTTGTTGTTTGCGCCGCCTGCCTGGCCGAAGATGAGGAAGTCGGAGAGAGAGACGAGCTGGCTGAGCTGGGGTCGGAGGTTGATGGTGACGTAGCGTCGGTCCGCGGAGACTGTGGCCTGGCGGATGTTGAGGACGATGCCGTCTCGCGCGAAGCCGATCTGGGGGTTAAAGGCGACGGCGTTGGTGGCGACGATGGGGGTGAGGTTTCGGACGTAGGCGACGTTGCGTGAGATGGCGATGTTGGCGCCTTCGCCGTTGAAGACGAGGACGCGGGGTGTGTTGACGGTGATGGAGCGTTGGTCGGCCTGCGTGGCGGTGATGAGTACGTCGACGCGTAGGTCGTCGAGGATGAAACCGAGTGGTGCGCCGGCGGGTCCGGTGAGGGCGAAGTTTGCGGCGAGGAGGGGTGCGAGGCTGCCGGGGACGACGGTGCCTTCTGCCTGCGCGAAGGTGGCGGTGTTGTTGGTTCCGACGATGGGTCCTGCGAACCAGTCTTCACCGGTGTCGATGGTGAAGTCGACGTCGATGCCGACTTCTTCGAGGAAGTTGTCGGTGACGAAGAGGAAGCGAGCGTCGACGGCGATCTGCAGGGCGCGCTGGTCGCGTATGCGACGGAAGAGGCGATCGATCTCGACGTGGTTTTCGGGGGTGGTGGTGACGAAGAGCATGCCGTTGAGTTCGGAGACCGAGCTGGTGAGTCCGCCGTTGGCGATCCAGTTTTCGGGGTCGATGGTGCGGATGATGTCGAGGATTTGCTGTACGCGTTCGGTGCGGGCGGGGGTGTCGTCGTCGTCGGAGCCGGAGTCTTCGAAGATGGAACCCTGGGAGCCGCCGTCGCCCTGGTCTGAGGTGACGTTTCCGAGATCGAACTCGGGAGGGGAGACGCGTGCGGAGGTGTTGATGATGATGTCGCGGATGTCGTAGGTCCGCATGGAGGTGTCGAGTGCGAGGGAGTCGCGTGTGGAGATGATGACGTCGCCCTGCTCGAAGGTGTAGGAGAGCTCGGTGAATGCGCCGCCGGCCTCGTCGAGGATGAGCTCGAGAGCGCGTTCGGCGGTGATGCCGGAGAGGGGCTGGATGTCGATGATGGTGTCGCGACGGATGTCGACGTTTTCGAGGGAGCCCCACTTGGCGATGTGGTTGACGCCGGTGAGTGAGTTGAGGTAGGTGAAGATGTTTCCGAGCTGCTGGCCCTGGACGTTGAGGTCGATGACCTGGTTGAGTTTTTCGCGCGCGACGCGGTTGGCTTCGGCGTGGGGGTCGTCCATGGCGGCACCGGAGCCGAGGCGGAGGTCGGTGAGTTCGGGCCAGTCCGGGGGGTAGGTGATCAGGTCGTTGATCGGGACGGTTTCGGCGAAGTTGTTGATGCGGTTGATGGTGAGCTGTTCGCGGCGGTACTCGCGGAGGCGGCGGTATTTTTCGTGGAGGATCTGGTCGTTGATGAGCTCGCTCATGAACTGAGCGGCGCCGTTGTTGGGGTCGATGAAGAGGGCCTGGTCGAGCTGCTCGAGGGCGAGCTCGTAGTTCTGCTCGCGGGAGAGGTCGCGTGCGCGGTTGAGCAGTTCCTTGATCTTCTTCTGCTTGGCCTGCTCGGCTTCCTGTCGTTCGCGCTGTGCGTCGGCGGCGGCCTGGGCCTGGTCGGCCTGGATCTGTGCGACGCGCGCCTGCTCTTCGACGGTGGCGATGGATGCGGCCTTGTCGAGTGCGAGCTGGCGGAGGTTCTGGTATTCGGCTTCGGGGAGGAACTGGCGTTTGGTGTCGAGGATGGTCTTGGCGAGGACGGCGGCGGAGGTGGCGGCCTTGTAGTTTCCGGCGGCGAGTTGCTCGTCGGCTTCGCGGAGGGCCTGGTCGTAGCGTGCGATGGCGCGCTGGCGTTCGAGTTCGATGTTGGTGATGGTCTGGTCGAGTACGCCTTCGGCCTGGGTGGGGGCGGGGGCGGCGGCGATGTTGGCCAGGGCGACGGCGGCGCGTTGGTTGTTGGGGTCGATCTGGAGGGCGTAGCGGTAGCGTTCGATGGCTTCGTTGGTGCGGCCGGCTCGTGCGGCGGCGTCGGCTTCGGCAATAATCTTCTGGGCGTAGAGGGCGCGGGCCTGGTTGAGTGAGAGGGAGCCGGGGTCGTTTGAAGCGGTGGTGTTGGCGGGGGTGACGTAGGGCTGGTCTTCGACGACGGTGATGGGCTCGGGGTCGGACTGGACGGGGGCGACGACGACGGTGGTGTCGGTGGCGGGTTCGGTGGAGCGGTTGGTGCGGAGGCGTTCGATGCGGGCGAAGCCTTCGAGTGCGACCTGTCGTGAGATGCGGGGTGCGTCGGAGTCTTCGGCGACGGCCTTGTAGAGGGAGGCGGCGTGGTCGAGGTTGCCGTTGGCTTCGGCTTCGCGAGCGAGTTCGAGGCGCGTGCCGAGTGCGATGGCGGCGCGGACGTCGTCGAGCGTGTCGTGGAGCGAGGCGCGGTGCTCGTCGGAGGAGAGCTGGATGGCGTCGACGCGTCGGAGCGTGTTGTAGGCGTCTTCGTGCTGACCGGCTTCGTATTGTTCGATGCCCTGCTGGAGCAGTTGGTCTGCGGTTTGAGCCGTAGCGTTGGTTGTGGTGAGTGCGATGGTGGAACACGCCACGACCATCGTTGCGATAAAGCGAACGAAACGCTGATTCAACAACATAGTTAACTCCAGATCGCCTGTTGGGGACCGCTATGGTTAGAGGCGTTGGGTCCCGCGGCTTGTTGGGGCGGGCTTTCTGCCGGTTGCAATCGGGGGTGTGCCTCCCAATGTTGAGAAGTAGTTTAAAGATCGCAGACCCATGCTGCAAGGGGGGTTATCCGCATGGTGGGGGTAAAAAATTACGGTTGTCGGGCGGTGTTTAAAGCGGGTGGGAGCGAAAAAGAGAACCGGCGCATCGATGGATGCGCCGGTGAGGGGCGAAAGAAGATGGGTCAGGGGGTCAGGCGTTGGAGGCGAAGTAGTCTTTTGCGCCTTCGGGATCGGGCTGCATGGTCTGGTCGCCGGGGTTCCAGTTGGCGGGGCAGACCTCGCCGTTTTCGCGTACGAACTGGAAGGCTTTGAGGACGCGGAGGGTTTCGTCGACGGAGCGTCCGACGCCGAGGTTGTTGATGGTGGCGTGCTGGATGATGCTGTCGGGGTCGATGATGAAGAGGCCTCGGAGGGCGACGCCGTCGGCGAGGATGCCGTAGTCGACGGCCATCTGCTTGTTGAGGTCGGCGAGGAGGGGGAACTTGAGTCCCTGGATGCCGCCGGCGTCGCGGGGTGTGTTGGTCCACGCGAGGTGGGTGTACTTGGAGTCGACGGAGATGCCGAGGACTTCGGTGTCGAGTTCGTGGAATTGTTCGCTGGCGTCGGAGAAGGCGAGCAGCTCGGTGGGGCAGACGAAGGTGAAGTCGAGGGGGTAGAACAGGAGGACGGTCCAGCGGCCCTTGAAGTCGTCGCGTGAGATGGTGGTGAACTGTCCGTTCTGGACGGCGTCGAGCTTGAAGTCGGGGGCCTGGGAGCCGACGAAGTTAGACATCTTTGTTTGGTCCTTTGGGCAATGGGGTTGTGGGTTTCGCGTGGCACGGTGGTGCCGGGGCGGGAATTGTAGGGCAGACGGCGCGCCAATCAAGGGTGAGAAAGGGAAATGATGTGTTAATCTTTTTCTGTATCTGAGGGTTGATGGTCGATATGCTCAGTGTCTAACAGGTCAGGGTGTCGGGCGTGTCGAGTGAATCATGCGTGGGAGCGCGTGTTTGTCGAGTGATCCGTCATGTTTCTCATGAACAGGGGTAAAGGCTATGAGTATGCGCGGCATCGTTGCGGAGTTTGTGGGCACGTTTGCGTTGTGTTTCGTCGGGATCTGGGCGATTGATCACGCCAGTTCGTTTGATGGCGGGGCGGGGCTGTTGATGGTGGCGGCGGCACACGGTTTGGTGATCGCGTGCATGGTGGCGGCGACGCTGCACATCTCCGGGGCGCAGTTCAACCCGGCGGTGTCGATCGCGGTGTGGCTGGCGGGTAAGCAGGACGCGAAGTCGGCGGCGGTGTACATCGCGACGCAGCTGGTGGCGGGGCTGGCGGCGTCGGGATTGTTGCTGGTGTTTGGATTGACGCAGGCGCAGATTGGCGCGGGGACGCCGGCGCTGGCCGAGGGGGTGAGCGCGTTGAAGGGTGTGGGTGTGGAGGTGGTGCTGACGTTTTTCCTGATGTTTGTGATTTACGGGTCTGTGATTTCGGGTGGGATGAAGGGTGTGGCGGGCGTGTTTATAGGGGGGACGGTGGCGTTGGATATTCTGGCGGGCGGGCCGATCACGGGTGCGGCGATGAATCCGGCGCGTCATATGGGTCCGGCGCTGGTGGCGGGAGGCGAGCACATCGGGGCGATATGGATTTATTGGGCGGGGCCTGTGGTGGGTGCGGCGCTGGCGGGATTGGTGGGGCGTTTTGTGTTGGAGGGCGAGGGGAAAGAGGGGTAATCGCTGAGCGCTGATCTCTGATTGCTTAATTGGAAAAGCGATCCCCTTCGGGTCGCGGCTAAACAACGGGGAGTCCGGTCCCCAGAGGGGCCGGCTATGTAGGGGATGCGGAACGGGGTCCGCTTGCTGACGCGCGCGGTTCGTAGGAAAAGGTCGTTGGGGTCAGACGTGCGAGAGTTTGTTTCGCCGGGTCTGGGCTTCGTGCATCTGCTCGGCGGAGGGGGGCTGGTTGGTGCGCATCATTTCGATGAAGCAGTCGAAGAGGTAGGCCGAGTCGTGGGGGCCGGGCGAGGCTTCGGGGTGGTACTGGACGGAGAAGATGGGCAGGGAGGTGTGTCGGAAGCCCGCGAGTGTGTTGTCGTTGAGGTTGATGTGTGTGGGGACGCCGCCGGCGGCTTGGAGTGAGGGGATGTCGACGGCGAAGCCGTGGTTGTGGCTGGTGATCTCGACTTTCTTGGTGCCGAGGTTCTGGATGGGGTGGTTTGCGCCGCGGTGGCCGAAGGGGAGCTTGTAGGTCTTGGCGCCGAGTGAGAGGGCGAGGAGTTGGTGACCGAGGCAGATGCCGAAGATGGGGAGTTTGTCGTGGAGTTGTTTGAGCGTGTCGACGGTTTGCTGGACGGGCTCGGGGTCGCCGGGTCCGTTGGAGACGAACAGGCCGTCGGGTTTGGCGGCGAGGATCTGGTCGGCGGGCGTGTCGTGTGGGACGACCTCGACGGCGCAGCCGCGCTGGACGAGGTGTCGTAGGATGTTGTGTTTAGCGCCGCAGTCGAGCGCGATGACCTTGAAGTCGGCGTCGGAGAAGTCGACTTCGCCGTGGAGGGGTTGCCAGGAGCCGAGGTTGTCGGCGAAGCCGCAGGTGTCGGTGGGGGAGACGGTCTGGGCGAGGTTCTGGCCGGCCATGGAGGGCTGGGACTGGGCGAGGTTGATGAGTTGCTCGTCGTCGAGGAGGGAGGTGGAGATGACGCCGTTCATGACGCCGACGGAGCGGAGGCGGCGGGTGAGGGCGCGGGTGTCGATGTCGGCGATGGCGAGGACCTTGTTTTTGTTGAGCCAGTCCTCGAGGCGGTGCGCGGCGCGGAAGTTGGAGGGGATGTTGGCCAGCTCGCGGACGACGAAGCCGCGGGGGTGGACGGCGGTGGATTCCATGTCGTCTTCGGCGATGCCGTAGTTGCCGATGAGGGGGTATGTCATGGTGACGATCTGGCCGGCGTAGGAGGGATCGGTGAGGATTTCCTGGTATCCGGTCATGGAGGTGTTGAAGACGACCTCACCGCCGATGGGCTGGGGGGCGTCGGTATAGCCGAAGGCGGAGCCGGTGAAGACGGTTCCGTCGGCGAGAGCGAGTTTGGCGGTTTTGTGTGGCATGGTCGGGTGAGTTTAGCG
Organism: Phycisphaeraceae bacterium; assembly: GCA_028281485.1. Taxonomy (GTDB): domain Bacteria; phylum Planctomycetota; class Phycisphaerae; order Phycisphaerales; family Zrk34; genus JANQHD01. The sequence continues at coordinate 2,455 of JANQJT010000161.1, read as the reverse complement.
GTGGTATGGCGGGGGTCAACGTACAGGAAGGGAAAAGTTGTCGGTCTTGGGTGGGGAGGGGGTGTGGTGGGAATGGGGTGTAGTGACGTTACAATCGTGGGTTATGACGCAGGCGGAACACAATCCGATGACGGCCGAGCTGGTGGTGCCGGTGATCGAGCAGCTGTTTGGTGAGCGGAAGATCGACCAGGTAAGGGCGGCGCTGGTGGAGTTGCAGGACCCGGAGGTGGCGGATGTCCTGGAGGCGATGGAGCCGGCCCGCCAGGCGGTGATGTTCCGCTTGCTGGAGGAGGAGCGTCGGGCGGAGGTGTTTGCGCACCTGGAGCAGGATCACCAGGAGGTCCTGGTCGAGGCGCTGAACGACGAGCAGGTGGGGGCGATTTTCAACGAGATGGACCCGGACGACCGGGTGGATTTTTTGGAGGAGGTCGGTGAAGAGAAGGCGGAGCAGCTGCTTGAGCTGATGGAGCCGGAGGAGCGAGCGGAGACGGAGGAGCTGCTGGAGTATCCGGAGGAGTCGGTGGGTCGTGAGATGACGCCGGACTACTTGACGGTGAAGCCGGATTGGTCGGTGACGGATGCCTTGGCGCATATCCGGGAGAACGGGGGTGAGGCGGAGACGATTCACACGCTGTACGTGGTGGACGGTGAAGATCGCCTGATCGATCACGTGAAGCTGAAGAGTCTTTTGTTGGCGGGGCCCTTCGATCGGATGGAGGTTTTGCGTGAGGGGAAGATCGTGGCGCTGGAGGCGAGCGACGATCGCGAGAGCGCGGTGGGTGTGATGGAGCGTTATGACCTGCCGGTGCTGCCGGTGGTGGACGCGGGGAAGATGGTGGGGATCGTGACGTTCGATGACATTGCGGACGTGGCGGAGGAAGAGGTGACGGAGGACATGCAGAAGATGGGTGGTATGGCGGCGTTGGAAGAGCCTTACCGCTCGGCGAGTCTGATGGAGCTGGTGCGGAAGCGGGTGGTGTGGTTGATGGTGCTGTTTTTCGGTGGGATTCTGACGGTGTGGGCGATGGGTGGGTTTAAGGAGTCGATCGAGAAGTACGTGATCTTGGCGTTGTTTGTGCCGCTGATCATCGCGTCGGGGGGTAACAGCGGCAGCCAGGCGGCGTCGCTGATGATCCGTTCTCTGGCGATCGGTGAGCTGACGGTGGGGGACTGGCGGATGGTGTTTCGTCGGGAGCTGGTCAGTGGGTTGCTGCTTGGGAGTGTGCTGGGTGTGTGCGGCCTGATCGCGGGGGCGTTGGCGGCGGTGATGGTGGGCGTGGCGGAGCCGGCGTGGGTTTACGGGTTTGCGATCGGGACGAGCCTGGTGGGTGTGGTGATGATGGGGACGCTGACGGGGAGCATGCTGCCGTTCTTTTTGAAGAAGATGGGGCTGGATGAGGCGACGAGTTCGACGCCGTTCGTGGCGACGATCGTGGACGTGGGGGGGCTGGTGTTGTACTTCGTGGTGGCGAGCGTGGTGTTGGGTGTTGCCGGATAACCGGATTCGGATTACCACAGAGGCGCAGAGACACAGAGGTGATATTGATTTGCAGAAAAGGGGGAGGGGGAGTGGAGAGTCCCCCCGGCGGAGCCCGGGGCTAATGGATGGGGATGGGGAGTGCCCCCGGGCAAAGCCCGGGGCTAATGGAAAGAAGGGGGTTAACCGGTTGCGAGTTGGTTGAGGATGTCCAGGCCTTTTTGGAGGGTGTCGTTGTCGGTGGCGTAGGAGAGGCGGAAGTGTGTGTCTTTTTCGGAGAAGACGGAGCCGGGGATGATGAGGACGTCTTTGGCGATGGCGCGTTCGACGAACTGCGTGGCGGTAACGCCTGCGGGGACCTTGGGGAAGGCGTAGAAGGCGCCGTGGGGGGTGGTTAACTCGAAGTTGTCAGCCAGGGCGTCGACGACGATGTCGCGTTTGGCCTGGTAGTCGGCGACGAAGGGGGACATGTCGACGTCGAGTGCGGCGAGGCCGGCGTGTTGAACGACGGAGGGGGCGCAGACGAAGGTGTATTGTTGGAGTTTGGTCATCTGTTCGATGAGGGCGGGCGGGCCGAAGGCGTAGCCGAGGCGCCAGCCGGTCATGGCGTAGGTCTTGGAGAATCCGCGGCAGATGAGTGCCTGGTCGGTGTAGTCGGCGGGCGAGGGGGCGCGGCCGGCGGGTGTTTTGGCGTAGCAGAACTCGTCGTAGATCTCGTCGGAGAGGAGGAGGATGTTGTTGTCGAGGCAGAGCTGGGTGAGTTGTTGGAGGGTGTTGGGGTGGGTGACGACGCCGGTGGGGTTGGAGGGTGAGGCGAGGAGCAGGAGCTTGGTGCGGGGGGTGATGCGGGGGGCGACGCGGTCGGGGGTGAGCTGGAAGTCGGGGTAGGTGTCGACGAAGACGGGTGTTCCGCCGGCGAGGGTGACGAGGTGTTTGTACATGACGAAGTAGGGGTCGGCGACGAAGTCCTCATCCCCG
>JANQJT010000273.1 GCA_028281485.1 Phycisphaeraceae bacterium | reverse complement strand
CCTCGATGTTCCAACGCCCGCTCTTCGGGTTCGCCCATCGGAAACGCTCCCCGTCCGTCCGCCACGGCCGAACCTCGTGCACCAGCTTCCCGTCGATGTAGACCCGATGTGTCCGCGTCTCGAACTCGTCGCCCCCGCGACCGTCCGTCGCGTGACCCGACGCGAAATACATCAGCTTCACACCGCTCGCACCCCGCGGCACGTCCACCACAAACGCCTGCCGACCGCGCGCAAACGTCTTCGCGTCCCAATCCGTCGGTTCCACAATCGGTCTCACCCACACCGCCTGCCCACGACCGCCCGGCGTCACCACCAGCTTCACATCCACCGCCCACCCACGCTCCACCCACGTATCGATAAACGCGCTGACCGTCACCGTCTGACCGCTCATCATCGGACCAAGGTGTGTCACGTCCCGCTCGTGCTTCGTCGTGCCCCCGAACCCGGTGATGAACTTCAGCAGCTCCACCGTCTGACCGTCCCCCGTCGTCAGCCGCACGCTCCCCGCCCGATCCCACGGGTCGGACTCAGAGCGCACATGAACCAACACCACCACCTTGTCGCCCGGCTTCAACTCCGGTACCACCACCCGCTTCTCGATCACACGCCCCTGGTCCTGCCGGGTCACATCACCCGGTTTCTTCCAACTCGGCTTTCCTTGGAATTGAATACCCACGTCCTGGAAGACCGCAATCCCCACACCCCGCGCATCCCCCGCCGAAACCGCCAAGACCAACAACAACATCATCCAATAACGCATTTTCAGCACTCCATGCCGCTCCCGAAGGGATTCTAACCCGCCCGGCCGCATCCTACCCCAATAGACGCACACATTGCACACCCCATGGCCAAAAGAAAAACTCTATATCAGGCTTCCAATTCGTTAATTCACCCACAAATCCATTGACCAACCCACGCCGGCTGGTTTTTTTGCCCATCTAAGCAAAAAGGGTTCGCTTCCTGCGCAGCCCTCATCAACTCAAAACCCCCGCACCCTCGCGGGGTTTTCTTTTCACCCCACCCGTCCCGCCGCGCGGTACAATCCCCTCACCTTCCGCGAGGGCACGTCTCCCATGAACCGGCGGTTCCATTACGACCTGGCATTCGAACACTACCTCCGCGCCAAGCAGATCCCCTACGTCGCCGTCGACGAAGCACGCAAATCCCTCCACGGCCCCGTCAAGCTCAAGAACTTCGACTTCGTCGTCTACGGACAGACCGGCCCCAACCTGCTCGTCGACGTCAAGGGGCGCAAACACTCCGGAAAAAGCCACAAGGCGCTGGACAACTGGGTCACCGCAGACGACGTCAACGACCTGCAACACTGGCAGCGCGTCTTCGGTCCCGGCTTCCGCGCCGCCTTCGTCTTCCTCTACTGGTGCGACGCACAACCCCCCGACGCCCTGTTCCTCGAGACCTTCGAGTTCCGCGACCGCTGGTACACCGTTCTCGCCGTCACGCTCGACCAGTACGCCGCCCACGCCCGCCAGCGCAGCCCCAAGTGGCGCACCGTCCACACCCCCGCCGACGCCTTCAACCGCATCAGCCGCCCCCTCATGGAGCTGCTCTAACCCGCCCCAACCCCTGCAGCCTCTGCACCGCGAACCAAATCCCGGCCCCCAAACGTCTTATCACCCGCAACAGGTTGTCACACCGCGGCCGCGAAAGGTAAGATGCCCACATGATCAAGCTCGCCAAAATCGTCGTTTGCGCCGCCTGCCTCCTCGCCGCCTCCGCCTCCCCCGCGCTCGCGCTGCCCAAGCAGACCCCCAAGGACGAGCTGAGCAAGAAACCCGACAAGAAGTACGTCTACGGCGCCGCCATCATCATCGTCGTCGGCGCCGTCGGCGCCGCGGCCAAGAACGCCAAACGCTCCCACCTGGACTGATGTCCCACCCCGCCGGCGCCCACGCCGCGCCGCGACCGGGGTCACCCACTAAGGAGTCCCTCATGAACAAGCACACCCTGCACGCGCTCATCGCGATCAACGCGGCACTGCTCCTGATCGTCGCCGCGCTCATCGTCATCCCCCCCGGCACCCTCCAACCCAAGCCCGCCCACGCACAGTTCGGCGGTGGGGGCGACTACACCATGATCGCCGCAAAACGCGGCGGCAACAACGCACACGCCGTCCACGTCATCGACGTCACCAACGGCATCCTCCTCACCGTCGAGCCCAGCCGTCGCAGTCAGGCCGAGATCGAGGTCGTCGCCTTCCGAAACATCGCGCCCGACTTCCAGGCACGCACCGGTCGCTAAACACGAGCACACAGGAGCAATCAAAT
>JANQJT010000267.1 GCA_028281485.1 Phycisphaeraceae bacterium | reverse complement strand
GTAGGCGGCTTGTCGACACCGCCCCACCGAATCGGTTGTCGGTCGCGTGTGGTGGCCTATAATCGCGGCCTACCTGACACAGGGGAATCTGGCTATCCGCACGCCGAATCCATCTTTGTTTCCGGTCGGTTTGCGATCGAGCAGCACCAGGCGCTGGGCTGCGCTGGTGGCGATGATCGTCACGCTGGCCGGGATCGGCTCGGTCCACAGCGAGAGCCTCACACCCGAAACGGATCGCCTGCTGACCTACAACGCCAACGGCGTGGTCATCCCCGGCCACCCGATCACCGCCGACCTGGACCTGGCGGCCCGGCGGGTGCAGGCGTGGCAGTTGGGCAAGACCTCACGTGTGCTGTTGGAAGACGACGTGCGGCTGGCGATCGGGCGATACGGGTTCCGCTGCGACGCGGCGGTGGCGTTTATCACGCCCGTCGACGTGATGGGGGGCAAGACGTATCGCGTGGAGCTGTACCTCGACGGGGCGCGGGAGTTGAGCGGGTACGGGCCGATCACGGCCGAGTCGCGGCGACTGCTGGTGACGGCGACGATCCGCGGCGGGGTGAACCTGAAGACCGACGCGATCGATCGGCGATCGAACGAACAACACGCGCTGGTGGTCGATGCGCAGCGGCGCGTGTCGCGGTATTACCAGCGGGCGCTGGGGGGCATCGTGGGGGTCACCGAGACGCCCGCCCCACTGCAACCGACGGCTGTGCCGACGCGACCGCAACCGACGACCGACGCGACGCCGCCTATCGCCGCGACGGAAACCGAACAGACTGACACCGATTCGATCGTGCTCAACCCGCCGCTGACGCGGCCGACGATGAGCGTGACGGGCACCGGGGGCAAGCCCGCCCCGCTGTATCGACCGGATCAACCGGACGTTCCCGGCACGGTGATGTTTCAGGCCGACCGCGTGGTGTACCAGGGTGCCGGTGAGGGCGAGGCGGAGGACTACGTGCTGTTGCACGGTGGCGTGCGTGTGATCTATCACGACCCACAGATCGGTCGAACGGTATCGCTGACGGCCGACCGCGCGGTGGTGTTTACCGAGCCGGGCCTGATCAGCGGGGCAACGGAGATCGACGCCAATGTCGTGCGTGGCGTGTATCTCGAAGACAACGTAACGGCGACGGACGGGCAGTACACGATGCGCGGGCCGCGCGTGTTTTACGATCTGAATCACGACCGGGCGATCGTGCTGGAAGCGGTGTTCTTCACGTGGGACAAGCGTCACCAGGTGCCGATCTACGTGCGGGCGCGGAAGGTGATGCAGGTCTCTCGGCACGAGTGGCGCAGCGAGAACGCGCGGCTGAGCACGAGCGAGTTTGCCGAGCCGCACTTCGCGATCGGCAGCGACAGCCTGACGATCACGGAAGAGCCGAGCGTCACGGGGGTCGGGCGGTACCACTACGAGGCGAAGGACACGTCGCTGCAGGTGGCCGGCAAGCCGCTGTTTTACTGGCCGAGCCTGTCGGGCGAGCCGAACGATATCCCGCTGCGCCGTGTGAAGACCGACGCGGATTCGGACAACGGCGTGGTGATCGAGACGTCGTGGGATTTGTTCAGCCTGATGGGCAAGCCCAGGCCGGAGGGCGTGGACGCGGAGCTGCTGATCGACGCGTACACGAAGCGTGGCGCGGCGGTGGGCGTCGATGTGAATTACGACGTGCCCAAGGCGTTCGGGCGGTTGGACACGTACCTGATGTTCGACACCGGCGAGGACGAACCGGGCGGGCGTTTGGTGGTGCTGCCGGACGACGAGCTGCGCGGCAAGGCGAGGCTGCAACACCGTCACCTGCTGCCGATGGGCTGGGAAGTGAGCCTCGAGGTGGGGTACGTGTCTGACGAGACATTCCTGGAAGAGTTCTTCCCGTTGCAGGCGTACACGGACAAGCCGTGGGAGACGTCGCTGTATGTGAAGAAGCAGGAGGCGGACGAGGCGTTCACGTTCCTGTACAAGTACGACCTGATCGATTTCTTCCCGCAGCCGGCCGAGTACTTCCCGCAGGCCGCGGCGCTGGGCATGGGCAACGCGTCGATCGAGAAGCTGCCGGAGATCGCGCTGTACCGGATCGGCACGCCGCTGTTCAACGACCGGGTGACGTGGTTCAGCGAGAACCGCGCGTCGGTGATGCGGGCGCAGTTCCCGGATGTGACGCCGGCCCGTTTGGGTTTCAGCCCGGCCGAGTCGATGGCGCTGTTCGGCATCGCCGACACCACGTCGTTCGACACGGGCTTTACACAGGACGACGAGCAGACGTACCGGTTCGACACGCGACAGGAGTTGCAGATGCCGCTCAAGGCCGGAGAGTTTGATCTCGTGCCCTACGTGGCGGGCCGGGTGACGGCGTACGATGACGAGTTCAGCCTCGTCGGCGGCGCGGCGGAGAACGTGCGGTACTGGGGGACGGTGGGTCTGAAGGCGCACGCGGCGTACAGCCGGGTGTACGACGACGCGACGAGCCGACTGTTGGACATCAACCGCTTGCGCCACACGATCGAGCCGAGCGTGCACGTGTTCTATTCGTCGACGAACATCGACCAGATCGAGTGGCCGTTCGTGTACGACTACGACGTGGAGACGATCAACGAGGGCGGGACGGTGCGGGTGGGCATGCGCAACACGCTGGAGACGCAGCGCGGCGGACCGGGCAACTGGCGTAGCGTCGAGATGCTGCGCATCGATACCGATTTCGTCTTCCAGGCTGACGAGACGGTCCGCACCAGCCCCAACGCGCGGTTCATCGACTATCGGCCCGAGTTCTCCGTGGCCGGCGATCACCTGTGGACCGAGATCGCCTGGCAGGTGTCCGACTCGCTGCAGGCGGTGAGCAACATCGCCTACAACTTCGACACCGACCAGATCGAGCGATGGAACGCGGGCATCTCGATGACGCACGACCCGCGTCTGACCGGCCACGCCCAATTCCGCCACATCGACGTGATCGATTCGACCGTCTTCCGTTACGGGTTCAGCTACCTGATCTCCACGCGATACCACGTGGACTTCGCCCACACGATCGACGTCGACAGCGGCGGCAACCGCGCGCTGGACCTGCTGCTGACGCGTCGCATGCAGCGCTCGTTGCTCGGCGTGGGTTTGAGCTTCGACACGGTCGACAACTCCGCGTCGGTCAGCATCGTGTTCACACCCGAAGGCATCGGCGGCCAGGGCCAACCCGAACGCAATCCCTTCCTCTTCGGCAACTAACCCCCCCGGAATTGTGTCCTTGTTGTAATCCGACAGGGCTTACGTACTCACCCATCGAGTCGTGTGTTGTTACAATTCCCTCATGGTTGACGACTACAACAGCGTGACCGTGCCGATCGGGTTTCGGGCCTGGGGCGGGCGGTGCGGCATCAAGGACTCGTGCAAGCCGGACCTGGCTTTGATTGTCAGTGAGACGCCGGCCCGCGTGGCGGCGGTGTTCACGAGAAACGCCGTGGTGGGCGCGCCGGTAACGATCGGTCGCGAGCACGCGAAGACCGGCAAGTGCCGGGCGTTTGTGTGTAACTCCGGCATCGCCAACGTGGCGACGGGCAAGAAGGGCCTGGCGGACGCGATCGCGATGTGCAAGGCGGTCGGTGAGGCGATCGATTGTGATCCGCACCACGTGATGCCGTTCTCGACGGGCGTGATCGGTCACACATTGCCCATCGACAAGATCACCAAGGGGATCGGGGACCTGGCCGGGCATCTCGATCGCGGCGCGGGGGCCGATGCGTCCGTGGCGTACGCGATCCTCACGACCGACCTGGTCGCCAAGCCGGCCCGGCGGACGATCAAGGTCGGCGGCAAGACCGTCACGATCGGGGGCGTGGCGAAGGGCTCGGGCATGGTGTCGCCGAACATGGCGACGATGCTGGGTTTCATCACGACCGACTGTGACATCTCGGTGGCGCTGCTGAGGCGGGCGCTGCGCGACGCGGTCAACGCCGACGCCAGCTTCAACCGCATCACCGTCGACACCGACACGTCCACCAGCGACACCGTAGCGATCATGGCCAACGGCATGGCGGCCAACCGCCCTATCCGAAAAGCCGACGCGGACTACAACAGGTTCGCCGAGGCGCTGGCGGAGGTCTGTTGTGACCTGTCGTACCAGATCA
>JANQJT010000196.1 GCA_028281485.1 Phycisphaeraceae bacterium | reverse complement strand
AGACCAAGAGCAACACGCCATGAACTGGACCGAGAAGCACCCCGACCGAGTCAAGACCGCCGCCGAGGCCATGCAACTCATCCGCCCCGGCGACACCGTCTTCATCGGCACCGGCTGCGCCCAGCCCCAACACCTCGTCGACGCGCTCACCGCCCACGGCCAGCACATCACCGATATCCACATCGTCCACATGCTCACCATGGGCGAGGCGCCCTACACCGACCAGGCCGTGCGGGACAGGTTTCACCTCAACACGTTCTTCATCGCCGACAACACGCGTGACGACGTCGCGCGCGGCATCGTTGACTACACCCCCATCTACCTCTCCGACGTGCCCCGCAACTTCGAGGAAGGCCGACTGCCCATCGACGTCGCACTCATCTCCGTCTCCACGCCCGACGAGCGCGGCCTGTGTTCGCTGGGTGTGTCGGTCGACATCACCCGCGCCGCCGCCCTCAACGCCAAGTACGTCATCGCGCAGGTCAACGACCGGATGCCCCGCACCCACGGCGACAGCTACCTCCACATCAACCAGATCGACGTCCTCGTCGACCACACCCGCCCCATCTTCGAGTCGCCACCCCAGCCCATCGACGACCGGCTCCGCAAGATCGGCGCCAACGTCGCCCGCCTTATCGAGGACGGCTCGACCATCGAGTGCGGCATCGGTCACGTCCCCCAGGCCGTCGCCGAGTTCCTCAAGGACAAGAAAGACCTCGGCATCCACACCGAGATGTTCGGCGACTGGATCATCGACCTCATCGAGTGCGGCGCCGTCACCTGCTCAAAGAAAACCGTCGGCCGCAACAAGGTCGTCGCCTCCTTCGCCATGGGCTCACGCAAGCTCTACAACTACATCGACGACAACCCGATGTTCGAGTTCCACCCCACCGAGTACGTCAACGACCCCTTCCTCATCGCCCGACACGAGAAGATGATCGCCATCAACGTCGGCCTCGAGATCGACCTGACCGGGCAGGTCTGCGCCGACTCGCTGGGCACGCGGCTCTACTCCGGGTTCGGCGGACAGGTCGACTTCATGCGCGGCGCCGCACGCAGCCGCGGCGGCAAGGCCATCATCGCCCTGCCCTCCACCGCCAAGGACGACACCGTCTCCCGCATCGTCCCCGTTCTCTCCGAGGGCGCGGGCGTCGTCACCAACCGGGCCGACACCCACTACGTCGTCACCGAGTACGGCGTGGCCTACCTGCACGGCAAGTCCATCCGCGAGCGCACGCTGGCCCTGATCCCCATCGCCCACCCCAAGTTCCGAAAGCAACTGCTCGCCGACGCCAAGGCACGCGGCTACGTCTACGAAGACCAGATCGAAACCACCTTCGACACCCACGCCTACCCCCAGGACCTGGAAAAAACCGAAACCCTCCACGACGGCACGGAGATCTTCTTCCGCCCCGTCCGCCCCACCGACGAGACCGCCCTCAAGGAGATGCTCTACTCCCTATCAGCCCGCACCGTCCACCGCCGCTTCTTCACCCACACCAAGATATTCCCCCAGCGCGACGTGCAACACCTGACCAACATCGACTACGACCAGAACCTCGC
>JANQJT010000193.1 GCA_028281485.1 Phycisphaeraceae bacterium | reverse complement strand
ATCACGATCCCGCCGATGCCCCACGTCTCGTTTGCTCTTGTCTGTCCCGAGAAAGCCCCGACCGCTTCCTCCCGGCAAGTCTTACGCAAATCAATCACTGGCTCGCACCCCTTAGAGCGATGAACCCCGGACGCGTCATCTGGTTTCGTGTGTGCATGGAATCGCGGCGACCCAAACGCATCCGCGTATCAACACAATCATACGCTCAATCGGACTCGCGCGGAACCGTCTCGGTTTCCGCATCAGCGGTGGGGCGGTCGTACAAAGACAGACTCACGCTGTGTCCGCCCACGTAATACGAAATCGTACCCACCACCGACGCCCCGAAGCCCAACATCGCGATGATCGTGAAAAACAGAAAGATCCCCAGTCGGCCCGTCTCGTCGTCAAACGTCCCGCCCGCCTCGTATGGGAAAAACCCCGTCAGCGTGCCCACCGCAAAGACCAGCAACCCACCGTTGTAGATCACCAACGACCAGATCGCCAACACGCGATGCCGCCGCATCCCCACGCTCAGCAGGCTGCCGACCAGGAAAAACACCGTCCAGAAACACACCCACGCCAAAGGCCGACCCACCGGTACGCCGTTGTTTAGCGCTTGGCTGTTGAAGTACTTAAAACCCAACGCGCCCACCGCCATCAGGTGCACCAATGCCAGCACAGACCCCATCGTCAGCAACAGCGTCCCCATCTGCCTCGTGCGGTCGGGGTGACACACCCACGTCTTGATCACCGTGCCCGACGAGACCTGCCGGGCGCGGATCGGCTCGTGGTTACAAAACCGCTCCAGGTCCTCCGCCAACGCCTTCGCCGTCGCATACCGATGATCGCGATACCGGCTCATCGCCTTTAGACAGATCGTTTCCAGGTCTCCCGGCACACTCCGATTGATCTGGCGTGGTGGAAGAAACTCTCCCTTGCCGATCTGCGACACCACCGAAGTCAAAGAGCCCTCATAAGGCACACGCCCCGTGATCACCTGGTACATCATCACGCCCAACGCGTAGATATCCGACCCCTCATCCACCTCGCCCAGCCGACCATCGACCTGCTCCGGCGACATGTAGTTCGGAGTCCCCACCACCTCACCCGGCTTTGTCACACTCAGATCGCGCTCGTCTTTCACCCGCGCCAGCCCGAAATCCAGCAACTTAGTCTGCCCGTCTTCCGTCACCAGCACGTTGGAAGGCTTCAAGTCACGGTGCACCACGCCCCGCTCATGCGCATACTGCACCGCCCGGCACACCTGGATCAACAACGCCATGCTCTGACCATACGTCAGTTGGTGCTTGGCGACATATTGATCCAGAGGGATGCCATGGATCAGTTCCATCACGTAGCCGTATCGGCCGTGATGCAGCGGACTGTCGTAAACCCGGGCAATATTGGGGTGCTTCAGCCCCGCCGCCAGCCTCACCTCGCGCTCAAACCGCTGGCGAGCCTTACGCGACGCCGAAGGTCCAAGCCCCAGCGTTTTGATCGCAACCGCTTGCTCCGTACCCAGTTGGATGGCTTTCCACACCACCCCCATCCCTCCCGCCCCCAGCTTCGAAACCACCCGATACCCTTCGAAGTGCGGCTCGGTTTCCCCATCGCCCGGCCCGCGCAACCCATCACCCAACCCCGCGTCCATCGCGCTCATGTTCGGCAGTGCGTCTTCGGGTTCATGGGGTTGCATGCATTCTCCCAACAGGTCCAACAGGACATCACGGTGCGCGTGAGTCGGCTAATAGGGCGACCAGACCATCTGCAACAGACGACAATCTAGAACCCACGGGCAAACGAAATGCTATAAAACCAAATCTACAATGGGGCTTACGTTCAACCGAGCGTCGTCAATCTAGCCCGCACCCGCCGGGCGGTCAATGAAACGTCAGTCACGATCCCCACGGCTCGAATCGCGATCGTTTTAGCACACAAATCACAGCACACCCGAAGCCTTCGAGACATTCTTGCCCTTGCGCCAGGCGGATTGTGGATAAGTTGAGACATTGATTAAGACCCCGTCTGTGATTCGTTCCCCAGAACGCGTCGCGGGTTCCCCAGCGATCACCCAATCGATCCAAGCAACTTCAATCACTTGTAAATCACTTGACCCGCAAGTGATGTTAGTTGGACATCGTTGTCACGATCGTCACACGAGCCCGTTGAACACCAGCTCATCATCACGTCACATCTGGGTCATAGTTCACGAGCTGGCGGTGAATCAGCGACGCGGTGGGGCGGTGGGATTTAATGAACAACAAGGCGATTCCAAATCGATACGCAATTGTCGTGGTCTATTCTTCTGCCATCGGTTGAGCAGAGTGGTGTTCCGAGTCGTAAGTGCAACGCGAACGGCCCCAACACACAAGCCCTGGTTCAAATGGCGAGGAGAAAAGATGGCATAACACAAAAAGAAACCGTGTCTTAACTGTCCGCTCATATTACTTGTGTTAGCCTTGTCTGTGTATTGTGGGAAACGCAGGAGGGCTAGAGTACCCATCGATCGGGATCGGAAGAGAGACCATCCCCTTCATTACCTGCATCAACTTTAACCTGAGAAGGATATCGCTCCATGAAGACTCTAAGTGCGCTATCGATCATTGCCGCGATGTGCCTGACGCTCTCGGTCTCACAGACCGCGCAAGCCGTCCAGGGCATCAACGTGGTTCCCGTCCCGGCGCAGTCCGACGTCCTGGTTTCCGTGCCTTTCAACCAGGATTCCGAGGGCGACTTCACCGTCGCCTCCGTCACCGCGGGTGGCGTCACCGTCACCGGTGCCCTCGTGGCCGGCGACTACAACAACGGCCTTTTCTACGCCCGCTTCACCACCGGTGCCGCGGCCGGCCTGTGGACCACCATCTCCGCCAACACCGCCAGCGAGCTGACCCTCGTCAACGCTGACGTCAAGGCCCTGGTGGCCCCCGGTGACGAACTCACCATCTACCCCCACCAGACCATCGGTACCGTCATGCAGGACCGTCTGCGTAACATCTCCTTTACCGCTGGCACCCAGGTCCTGCTCTACGACAACGCCGCTGCGGCCCAGAACAAGAGCACGACCACGACCGTCACCTTCATCACCTTCCCGGTCACGACCTGGTCCGGCGGCAACGGTGTCAACACCATCCTGCCCCCCGAGTCCATGTTCGTCGTCCGTAACCCCGGTGGCACCACCCTCAACTTCGTCACCTACGGTGACGTCCCCACCCACCCCGTCTCTCACCTCATCCCCGCCAGCGCCACCAAGGACATCCTGATCGGCACCGGCTACCCCGTGCCCACCACCGTGGGTAAGACCAACTTCGAAGGCGTCGCCAACCGTCAGATCCTCACGTTCGACAACACCGATGGCAACTCGAACAAGAGCTCGACCGGCACCGTCACCTACATCACCTTCCCCGTCCAGGTTTGGTCCGGCCTCAGCGGTGACCAGACCGCGCTGCCCCCGGCCGAAGGCTTCATCTTCCGCCAGAACGGTGGCGCCGGTGGCGTGATCACGGCGACCTCGCCCTACTAAATCGATTCGAACCCTGGTTTCTCTCTGAATGAACTCAATCAATTACTGCTGGATAGCAGTCAAATAAGCAAGGACTTACAAAGATGAAAAAGCTTCTTTTCGCGACTCTCGTTCTCGGCATCACCGCCGTTGCCGCCCAGGCCACCGTGTCTGTCTCCGTCAACGTCTTCGCCCTGAATGACCAGGCCAACAACGCCCCCGCCATCCCCTCCAAGACCATCGCGGTCGTCGACCGTGACGGTGACGGTCTGGCCGGCTTCGGTGACCTGCAGAACCTCGATCCCGCCAACTTCCTCAACGACGCCGATGACTGGATCATCGCTGACGCCTTCAACGCCGCCGTCCCCGACGGCCCCTGGAACGAAGCCACCGGCGACGACGCCAGCGAGTTCGGCTTCACCGAGTTCCTCGTCACCCCCAACTACGTCTTCGACCTGAACGCCAACGGCCTGCAGGCCGGTGACGAGGTCTTCCTCTTCTGGTTCCCCAACCTGTCCCTCGCGGCGACCGCCCCCGGTGCTGATCAGCCCGTCGGCATCATCTCCCTCGGCGTCCTGCCCGGTGACAGCGGCACCCTATCCTTCTCCAACCAGACCAACCCCAACAGCCAGGCCCTGTACAAGACCGCTCCCGAGCCCGCCTCGGTCGCGCTCCTCGGCCTTGGTGGCCTGCTGGTCGCCCGTCGTCGTCGCGCCTAACAGCGTCACAGAATCAGGATTGTAGACACAAGGATTTCCTCGAATCATTTTTACACGCTCAACCGTAAAAGTGCTTCGGATCAATAACTAACGTTAGCTGGTAACCAACCTACAAAAGGGAAAACGCAAAGATGAATCTCTTCAAAACATTTGCCGCTCTCGGCCTGGGTCTGAGCCTGACCGTCTCGGCCAACGCCGCTGAGATCCTCGTCGGCGACACCAACGCCGTCAACGGTCCGACCATCATCACGACCTCGCAGACCTGGACCGCCGACAACACCTACAACCTGCAGGAGCAGGTCTACATCTCCGGCGGCGCGACGCTCATCATCGAGCCCGGAACCAAGGTCATCTCCGACGTCACCGCCAACGGTGGTGGCTCGCTGGCGATCGCTCGCGGCTCCAAGATCTACGTCCAGGGTACCGCCGAGAAGCCCGTCATCATGACCTCCAAGAACGATGACTTCACCAACTGGCGCGCCGCGGCCAACGAGTGGGGCAACCTCACCATCATGGGCAACGGCTTCATCTCCACCACCGCCGGCACCCAGGCTTACCCCGACGCCGGCAACGAAGTCCAGATGGAAGGTCTCACCGAAGCCTTCGCCCTCTACGGCGGCGGCAACGACGACGACAACTCCGGCAGCATCACCTACCTCTCGATCCGCTTCGGCGGTCGCGTGATCGGTGCCGCCAACGAGCTGAACGGCCTGTCCCTCGGCGGTATCGGCCGTGAGACCGACATCCAGTTCGTCGAGATCATGAACAACGTCGACGACGGCATCGAGATCTGGGGCGGCACCGTCAGCCCCCGCAACTGCGCCATCTGGAACGTCGGTGACGACAGCTTCGACATCGACCAGGGCTGGCGTGGCTGCGCTCAGTACATCTTCATCGTCCAGGGTTACAGCCTCGACGCCTCCCAGGGCTCGGGCGTCAGTGACAACGGCTTCGAGCACGACGGTGCCGAAGACTCCGATCACCAGCCCCAGACCACCGGTGTCATCGCCAACGCCACCTTCATCGGTATGGCCAACGGCGACGGCGCCACCACCTGGCGCGACAACTGCAACATGCAGTACTGGAACAGCCTCTTCATCAACTGCGGTGAGAAGGTCGTTCGCTTCGACAACCTCGACGGTGACGGCGCCCAGGGCTACGGCCACAACGGCACCCTCGATTGGCCCACCCGCTGGACCACCCCCTACACCCACGTCCGCACCGTCAACGCTCACCCCACCGCCATTGCCGGTGACCCCGAGCACCGTGACTCGCTGTACACCGCTCAGGTCAGCGGAAACCTGATCGGATTCTACAACAGCATCTTCTACCAGAACGTGGACTACAACGAAGCCGACGCCCGCATCGTCAACTACGCCACCAACAACAACATCAAGGAACCGGCCAACAGCCCGATCGTCTCGCTCGTGCGTGGCCCCCAGGTCAACCTCGGTGTGTTCTCCACCTTCCCGGTCGCGACCGTCGACCCCCGCGCCGCCAACGACGCGGTCGACGTCGGTGGCACCGCCCCCGACAACGGCAAGCTCGAACAGGTCCCCTACGCCGGCGCCTTCTCCGCCGACAACAACTGGCTGCTCGGCTGGTCCGCCGCCGATGAGTACGGCTTCGTCTCCGGCTCCCCCGCCGCCGCTCCCGATTCCACCTTCACCCTCAACACCACCACCGTCAGCTTCCTCGCCGAAGCCGGCAAGGTGTACTCCGTTGAGTCTTCCACCGATGGCCTGGTCTGGACCAGCGAAGCCATCATCACCGGCACCGGCGCCGTTGAGAACGTCTCCACCCTCCTGGGTGCGGGCTTCGACGCCAGCGCCGTCTACCGCGCGGTCTTGAAGTAAGCATCGCGTTGTGCAAGGTGTCCGGCCCAGCCGGACGACAATCGGATTGTTTGAACTCGCCTGGTGGCGGAGTGACCCTCCGTCACCAGGTCTTAAAACGGCAGGTGCCGCAAAATGGACGCTATCAGATTCTCTCAAGCGACCCTGTTGGGTCTCGCACTCTCAATCTCCATCGCGTGTGATCAACCCAGTGACGCGTTACCCGATAAACCGGAAACGCCCGTCGCGCAGCCTCATCAGCAAGACGCCGCACTGACCGACAAGGCCATCGATCCCGTGCGGCTGGCGCTGCTCGATCTCGCGATCGACACCGCCAACGCCATGCCCGCCAACCCGCACGTCAAGGATCGCTCGCTCAAGCAGCGTGAGGTGATCGACGCCTGCCTCAAACTCGACCAGCCCCTCCTGGCTGAGAAGTACCTGCAGGACATCCTCAATTACGAAAAGGGCGTCGCCCTCGCTCGCGTCGCCAAGTACGCCGTCGAGCACGGCCACAACGACCACGCGCTCAAGCTCGCCAACCAGGCCCTGGTCGTCTCCGAAAACCGCGCCATCGAAGTCTGGCGACGCACCCGTATCCGGGTCGAAACCGGACAGGTCTTTGTCCTGCTGGGAGACACCGAGAAATCCCAGGAGCTCGGACTTCATGTCGACGATTTTCAGCGCGGGCGTATCGAACAGGCTCACTCCCAGGTCATCGAATCCGACGACCTCGATGCCCACATCGAATCGCTTGACGCCCTCGCCGGCGCCGAAGACATGGAGATGAAACGCAACGCCATCGAGGGGCTCATCGTCCTGCACAAGCGCTTCTACAAAGACACGCAGCGCCGCGATCGGCTCGAACAGCTCATCTTCGACTACGCATCGAATCTGCCGATCATGGTCCGTGTCCCACTCTTCAAAGCCACCATCGAATCCGCTATGGAAAACGGCGATCAGCCCCGTGCCGTGGCCATGATCGATCGGCTCGAAGCCGAGATCGACAAGTACAACTGGCAGCCCCGCTACAAGGTGCCCGTCGAGTCTGAACTGGTGAAGCTCCGTTTCCTCGCCGAAGATCGCGACCGCGCCAAGCAGGACGCCGACGCCGCGCTCGCCCACTACGAAGAGCACCGCGAATCGATCGAGACCTTCTGGCGGGGCGGTGCCATCCGTCCGCTCGCCGAGGCCTACATGATCATCGGCCATCACGAGTCCGCCGCCAAGGCCTACGAATACGCCGTCAGCGACGGCGCGATCAACCCCAACGCCCGCCCCCGCTGCGAGGACCTGTCGTCGACCTCCGTGTCCATGGCCCTCAGCGGTTTCCAGCCCAGCGACGAATTGATGAACAGGATGAGGAAAGAGAGAGAGAGACTGGGGCCCCCATGGTAGGTTGCTTCAAGCACGGTCTTGCCTTCATTCTCATATCACTTGTTTTCACCGCGCACGCCTCGGCCCAATCCGCCGGCTCGATCCGCGGTGTCGTCACCGATGCCATCTTCGAAGGCATGGCGCTGCCCGATATCACCGTCACCGTCGCTGAAACCGGACAGACCGCCACCACCGACCTCGAAGGCCGATACTCTTTCCCCGAACTGGCGCCCGGCAGCTACACCCTCCTGTTCAGCGGCACCGGCTTCGCCGCAACCAACCGCGCCGACATCGTCGTCATCGCCGGTCAGATCACCGATGTCGACATCGAGATGTCCGCAGAACTCGTTGACCTCGACGAGTTCATCGTCCAGGACCTGCGGCTCGGCGCCGGCACCGAACTCGAACTGCTCGAGCTGCGCATCGAAAGCCCCGCGCTCATCGACGCCGTCAGCTCCGAGGTGCTCAGCCTCGCCGGCATCGGCGACGCCGCCGGCGCGCTCAGCCTCGTCGCCGGCACCACCGTCGCCGACAACAAGGCCGTCGTCCGCGGCCTGCCCGACCGCTACGTCTCCAACCAGATGAACGGCGTCCGCCTGCCCAGCGCCGACGCCGAGACCCGCGCCGTCGAACTCGACCAGTTCCCCTCCGACGTCATCCGCAGCGTCCAGGTCTCCAAGACCTTCACCCCCGACCAGCAGGGCGACGCATCCGGCGGCGCCGTCAACGTCGTCCTCAACGGCATCCCCCAGGAAAACATCTTCAAGGTCAGCTTCAGCTACTCGGCCAACACCAACGCGTCGTTCCGCGACGACTTTCAGACCTACGTCGGCGGTGGCGTCGACGCCTTCGGCTTCAACGACGGCAGCCGCGCCGACCCCACTGGTGTGGCCTCCACGCTCCCCATCGATAGCGTTCCCTTTGGTACCACCACCGGCCCCAGCCCCATCGACTACAGCCTCGGCATCACGCTTGGCGGCCGCGAAGACATCGGCGACGGCTGGACGGTCGGCGGACTGGCAACCTTCTTCTACTCACGCGACAGCTTCTTCTTCGACGAGGGCATCGACGACAAGTGGTGGATTGACGATGACACGTTTGGGGTCCCCGCTTTCGAGCCGCAGTTTTCGGGTGACCCCGGTAGCCGTATCACGTCATTGTTCGATACGGTGCGCGCCAGCGAAGAAGTCAAATGGGGCGGCCTGGCTACCGCGGGTATCGAGAACGAAAGCAACGCCGTCAATCTCATCTACATGTACACCCGTTCGGTTGAAGATGAGACCATCGTTTCCAACGACACGCGCGGCAAGATATTCTTCCCCAGCGGCGGAGCAAATGACTCCCTCAATCGCCGGGCCACCACGCTGAAATACGTCGAACGGACGACGGACACCATTCAACTCAACGGCCGACACACGCTGCCCGTTCCGAACCTCAAGATCGGTGACTACTTTCAGACCCTGCCTCCCGAAATCGACTGGACGATCTCCCGAAGCGAGGCCGTCTTCAACGAGCCCGACAAGCGATTGGCCGGTGCGCAATTCAAGCCCGAGTCCACGACCGTTATCCCCTTCCCGCCGTTTATTATCGTCGACCCCTCAACCTGGAGCCCGCAGAAGCCCGGCTCCTTCCTGACGTTCGGTACCAACCAGCGCCTCTGGAAAAACATCACCGAAAGCAGCGACCAGTACAGCGTCAACCTCAAGCTGCCTTTTGAGCAATGGGCCGGCGCAGAGGGATACATCAAGGTCGGCGCCTTCAACGACCAGGTCAGTCGTTTCTACGATCAGAATCAGTTCAGCAACTTCGGCCAAACCAACGCCGGCGCAACCGTGACGGGCGAAGACTTCGACTTCGATTTCATCTCGGTCTTCCCCACGCTACCCGGTGCGCTGGATATTTCCGACGGCGTTGCCGAAGGCGCACAGTTCGATATCGACTACGCGGGCCAGCAGGACATCACCGCTCTATACATCATGACGGACCTGCCGATCGATAAGACACTCAAGGTTATCGGGGGCGTTCGACACGAAGAGATGAAAATGGCCACAACGGTCATCGAAGAAGTCGATGCGACATTCATCAACTTCGACCTGGGCGGCATTGAACAGGGCATCGATAGCATGACGGACCGGTCCGCTCTCAACGCCGATTTCGCTCAAACCGATCTCCTCCCCGCCGTATCGCTGGTCTACACCCCCAACGACACGATCATCGTCCGCGGCTCATACACCGAAACCATCGCACGCCAGACCTTCCGCGAGATCGTCCCGATTATCCAGCAGGAGTTCCTCGGTGCCGACATCTTTGTCGGAAATCCACGACTCAAAATGGCGTCGCTGCGGAACTACGACCTCCGTTTCGATTACAAGCCCCGCCCCAGCACGCTCGTCTCTGTCTCCTACTTCCTCAAAGAGATCGAAGACCCCATCGAGTACGTCCAGCAGCGCCCCGCCAACGCCGCAAACTACACATTCATCACACCCGTCAACTTCCCCGATGGCGAGCTGTCCGGCTGGGAGTTCGAGATCCGCGAAGACATCGGCAACCACTACGCAGCACTCGAAGGCCTCGCCATCAGCGCCAACGCCACCATCATCGACGCCGAGGTCAATCTCGACGCCGACCAGATCGCGCTGTTCTCCGGCCTGGCACTGGCTCCCAACATCACCAGCCGCGAGATGCTCAACGCCCCCGAATACCTCTACAACATCAACCTGACCTACAACTCCGAATCCACCGGCACACGCGTCGGCCTGTTCTACACCGTCAAGGGTGACACGCTCGTTGCCGGTCCAGGTGAGGGCAGCGGCCGCTTCATCCCCGGTGTCTTCCAGACCGAGGTCGGCACACTCAACGTCACCGTCTCACAGCAGGTCCACGACAACATCAAGCTCAGCTTCAAGGCCAAGAACCTGCTGGACCCCGATATCCAGGAGGTTTATCGCACCCCCAACGTCCCAGGTGACCAGCTAAAGACCTCCTATCGCAAGGGCATCGATTTCTCACTTGGGCTTAGCGCAGAATTTACATTCTAGTGATACGCTTTTTTTTAGGGTCACATTTAGACCCTTAACCACAAGGTAACAAGCCAATGTCTAAATCGAATCCTAACACTTTGAGAGCGGGGCGGTGGACCGCGCTGACCTGCCTTGCGGCGGCCCTGGTCTGCCTCTCGATCAGCGGCGTCGGTCGGGCCGAAGACACCGCCGAATCCATCGATCTCGCGCGCGAGCAGCTCCAGAAATGGGTCGAGACCCGCAACAACATCTCCAAGGAAAAGAAGGAGCACAAGCTCGCCGTGGAGATGCTCAACGAGCGCACCGCCCTCATCCAGGAGCAGATCGACGAGACCCACGAGAAGATCGAATCCGACAAGACCAAGCTCGCCGACACCGACAAGACCTTCAACGACAAGACCGCCGAAGACCAGAAGCTCAAGGCCGGCTCCGACTACCTCAAGCAGCAGATCGTCTCCATGGAGCAGCAGACGCGCGACCTCGTCAAACGCCTGCCCACGCCCCTCCAGGACCAGGTCAAGGTCCTCAGCCAGCAGCTGCCCGAAGACTCAGCCAACACCGAAATCCCCCTGTCCCGTCGCTACCAGAACGTGATCGGCATCCTCAACGAGATCAACAAGTTCAACCGCCAGATCACCGTCATCGAACACCGCATCACCAACGCCGCCGGCGAGAACCCCTCTGCCACGGTCATGTACATCGGCCTGGGCAAGGCCTTCTACGTCTACGGCGCCGACCGCGAGTTCGCCGGCTACGGCACGCCCTCCGACAACGGCTGGGTCTGGCACGAAGCCAACGACCTCGCCCCGAAGATCGTCCTCGCCCACGACATCTACAGCAACAAGGAAGTTCCGGCCTTCGTCGAACTGCCCCTTGAGGTCAAATGACCCCAGCGGAAACGAACCACATGAAAACGAACTACACACTACTGTTGCTCTTCACGCTCGCAATCGGCCCCGCGCTGATCGCACAGGATCAGCCCACCACCCAGCCGGCCGAAACCGCCGACACGGTTGAGAACACGCAAGCCGCCCAAGACACCGCCGCCGACTTCAACCAGGCCACCGCCAACATCTCCGATCAGCTCGAAGCCGCGACCCGAGAACTCGCCGAGCTCCGCGAGCTGATCAGCGCTGAGATCATCCCCCTCACCCGCAAGCTCGGGGACATGGAAGACGAGCTCCGCGCCGTCCGCTCCGAAGCCGCCACGGGCGAGCGCGCCGTCGCCAGCCGCCAGCTCCAGATCACCAACCTCAACAAGCTCATCGCCGACCGCGAAAAAGAAGCCGGCTACCTCTCCGGCCTGCTCGGCGAATACATCCGCAAGTACGAACCGCTCATCCACATCGCCGAACTCCAACGCTACGACGATCAACTCGCCGTCGCCAAGAACGCCGCCGAGAACCCCAACCTCACACAGAAAGAAAAGTTCACCCTCCAAATCGGCACCATCCAGCAATCCATCGACCGCATCGACGAAGCGCTCGGTGGCACCACCTTCACCGGTGAAGCCGTCCAGACCGGCGGCGAAGAAACCACCGGCACCTTCGTCCTCGTCGGCCCCACCGCCGTGTTCCGCTCCGACGACGGCGCCGTCATCGGCACCGCCGAGCAGGAACTCGGCCTCGTCCCCACCATCCGCCCCTTCCTCAGCGAAGAAGACACCGCCACCGCCTCCACCCTCATCGCCAACGGTTCCGGCTCCTTCCCCTTCGATCCCACCATGGGCAGCGCCCACCAGCTGGCCGCGGTCGAGGACACCTTCCTCGAGCACGTCCAGAAGGGCGGTCCCGTCATGTACCCCATCTTCATCATGGCCGGCGCCGCGCTGCTCGTCGCACTCTACAAGTGGCTCGCACTCACCTTTATCAAGAACCCCTCCAAGAACCTCATCACCAAGCTCTGCCACGCCGTCTCGCTGCGCGACAAGGACGCCGCCATGGGCGTCGCCAGGAAGATCGGCGGCCCCTCCGGCGACATGCTCCAGGCCGGCGTCGAACACATCGAAGAACCCCGCGAACTCATCGAAGAGATCATGTTCGAGAAGATGCTCAACACGCGACTCCGCGTCAACAGCATGCTCCCGTTCATCTCAATCTGCGCCGCCGCCGCGCCCCTCATGGGGCTGCTCGGCACCGTCACCGGCATCATCAACACCTTCAAGATGATCACCCTCTACGGCACCGGCGACGCCGAATCACTCTCCGGCGGTATCTCCGAAGCCCTCATCACCACCAAGTTCGGCCTCATCGTCGCCATCCCCTCCCTGCTCATCTACGCCTTCCTCTCCCGCAAGGCCAAGGCCGTCATCGACAACATGGAAAAATCGGGCATCGCCTTCATCAACCAGGTCGGCAAGACCCCCTTCAAAGAACCCGAACCCCGGGAACCCGAGCCCACCGAGCCCGATCCCACCGACGACGAACAAGACGACAAGAAGGAACTCAACGAAGCGGCGTAAACACCAGCCGTGTCGAGATCACACACGATGCAAGCCGTTGTGCAGTACATCCAGTCCCTGATTGAGCAGGCCGCTGAGATCTGGCTCAAAGGCGGGTGGGCGATGATCGCCATCGCCACCGTCGCGCTGGTCATGTTCGGCATGGGTATGCACGTCTACGTCCGCCTCGCCGCCAAGGGCTTTCAACGCGTCCCCGAAAAGACCTGGCGACACTGGATCGGTCGGCCCGACCAACGCCGCGGCCCCATCGGCAAGCTCCTCGACTTCGTCACCGACGCCGACACACTCCCCCAACTCGCCGTTTACTTCGAAGAACTCCGCAACACAGAGATCGCGCCCTTTCAACGCGACCTCCGCGTCATGAAGATATGTGTCAACACCGCGCCGCTGCTCGGCCTGCTCGGCACCGTCACCGGCATGCTCGCCACCTTCGGCGGCCTCGCCTCCGGCTCCGGTGCAGACAAGACCATGGACCTCGTCGCGGGCGGCATCTCCGAAGCACTCATCACCACCGAGACCGGCCTCGTCATCGCCATCCCCGGACTCTTCTTCCAGTACCAGCTCAGCAGGAAGTTCGATCGCTACAAGGCCTTCCTCGCTCACCTGGAAACCGTCTGCACCCAACGCATGTACCGAAAACTCCAGGAAACCAAGAAGGCGGCGTAAACACGCGACCCACGGACGGCCCAACCGGCCGAACAAACCATGGCACGATTCAAGAGCTTCAACAGAGACGGCGAAGACGAAACGGCGATCGACATCTCGCCGTTGATCGACTGCGTGTTCATCCTGTTGATCTTCTTTATCGTCACCACCACCTTCCTCCAGGAGTTCGGCGCACAGGTCAACGACTCCCAACCCAGCTCCGAACCCACCCAGTCCGAAGAAGACAAGCCCATCATTCTGGAGGTCTACGCCGACGGACGCGTCATCCACGACGACGCCAGCATCGGCATCGCCGGTGTCCAGACCATCGTCAAGACCCACCGCGCCGAACGCGACCTGCCCGTGATCATCCAGGGCGCCGCCGACGCCCCGGTCTCCATCACCTCGCGCGTGCTCGACGAAGTCCGACTCACAGGCGCAACCGATGTAGTCATGGCCGTGCGCTAAAAACGTCACGCCCAACGAGCGAACCCAACGATGAGCCGATTTCAAGACATCCCCGACGACGACGCCAATCAGCCCGGCATCGATATCTCGCCGCTGATCGACTGCGTGTTCATCATGCTCATCTTCTTCATCGTCACCACGACGTTTATCGAAGAACCCGGAGCGGAGGTCACCAAGACGCAGATGCACACCCGCGAGAAGCTCGAACGCGAGGCCATCTACTTCGCCGTCACCGTCGAGGGCGACGTGATGTACGCCGACCGCAGCGTCGGCGTCAGCGGCGTCCAGGCCGTCGTACGACGCATGCTCGAAAAGGACAACGTCCCCGTCATCGTCCAGGCCGACCAGGGCGCGGAGCACGGCGTGTTCATGCGCGTCGTCAAGGAAGCCAAGCTCGGTGGCGCCGAACAGGTCAACATCGCCACGGAGATACGCACCAATTAATCCCCGCCCATGAAGCCCCCCAAAAAGGCCAACCCGATCCTCGCTTTCCTTCGTCACCTCGTGGTGATCGTCGGCGCGATCCTGTTGACCCTCCTGTTCTTCCTCGTCCTGCCGGTCATGCAGACCATCGCCGAGAAGGACCAGCCCGACACCGTCGTACAAAACGTCAGCGCCGGCGACGTCCCCCCGCCCGCGCCCATCGAGCCCGAACCCGAACAGCCCCCGCAACCCGACGAGACCCCGCCGGAACTCGCCGAAGACGTCGCGCCGATCGACCTGGCCGCGCTCGAACTCAACCTCACCGGCGGCACCGGCTCAGGCCCCTCCATCTTCGTCCCCAAGATCGATCCCACCGCCGCGCTGAAGAAGGGCGGCCAGGACCTGTTCTCCTTCGCGCAGCTCGATCAGCAACCCCGGCCCATCAACCAGCCCGGCCCCGTCATGGACGCACGCGTCCGCAAGCAAACCGCCGATCGCGCCGTCACCGTCTACGTCGTCTTCATCATCGGCAAGGACGGCACCGTCGAAGACGCCCGCGTCCAGAAGGCACGCAACAACGTCCTCGACAAGGCCGCCGTCGACGCCGTCAAGAAATGGACTTTTGACCCCGGCAAGAGAAAGGGCGAGCCCGTGCGCTTCCGCATGCGTGTGCCCATTACCTTCCCCAAAGGATAACCCATGAACGGTCGAATCCTCATCCTGTTGTCCCTCGCCACGCTCCTGCCCGCGTGCATGGAAGAAACCAAGACCGACGAAGCCGGTTCCACGCTCGTCATCCCCGCCGCCGCGCAGGACACCTCCTCCGGCGACTCCAGCGACACCTCCGGCCAGGAGCTGTTCAACCAGCGCTCACAAACCCTCTCGGTCATGTACGAAGACGGCTGGGTGCCCGAGACCGACATCGAACCCAAGCCCACCTCCACCGAGATCGAAGTCCTCCAGCAGGTCATCGAACTGATCAATCAGGGCCAGCCCGAGCAGGCCATCGCCCTGCTCGAAGCCAACCGCGACGACGTCACCTCATCGGCCGCGCTCGACTTCATGCTCGGCTCCCTCTACCAGCAGCACGCCACCGACAACCCCGCCCGCATCGACGCCGCCGCGCAGCTCTACCGCGTCGCCGTCGCCAAGCACTCCAAGTTCCGCCGCGCCTGGTGGGCATTGGGCATGATCTACGTGCAACAGAGCAAGTGGGAACAGGTCATCCCCGTGCTCACCAAGGTCATCGACCTCGGCAAGGAAGACGCCATCACCTGGGGCTTCCTCGGCTTCGCCTACACCTCCACCGGCAACCACGTCTCCGCCGAGTCCTGCTACCGAAACGCCATCATCTTCGAACCCGATCGCCTCGACTGGCAGCAGAGCCTCGCCGGCAGCTTCTTCTATCAGGGCCGCTACGCCGAGGCCGTCGCGCTGCTCGACACGATGATCGAGAAGCACCCCACCAAGATCAATCTCTGGGACACGCAGGCCCAGGCCCTGCTGCTCAAGGGCGACACCGCCCGCGCCGCAGAGAACTACGAGTTCATCGACCGCATGGGCAAGGCCAACGTCGAACAGCTCAACAAGCTCGGTGACATCTACACCAACCAGGAACTCTACGACCTGGCCATCTCCGCCTACACCCGCGCCCTGAAGATGGACCCCGCCGCCCAGCCCGACCGCGCCATCCTCGCCTGCCAGATCCTCACCGGACGCGGCGAACTCGACCTCGCCAGGCAGCTCATCGCCGAACTCCAGAAACTCCGCGGCGACAGCCTCAACGACAAGCAGCGACTCGGGCTGCTGCGCATGCAATCGCGCATCGCCCTGGCCGAAGGCGCCGGCGAACGCGAGGCCGAAGTCCTCCGCGAGATCATCGAGATCGAACCCCTCGACGGCCAGGCCCTCATCCTCCTCGGCCAGTACGAGGTCCGCAACGAAAACCCCGAGCAGGCGATCTACTACTTCGAACGCGCCGCCGCCATCGAGAAGTACGAGGCCGACGCCAACGTCCGCCACGCCCAGCTGCTCGTCAAACAGAAAAAGTACAACGAGGCCCTGGTCAAGCTGCGCCGCGCCCAACAGATCCAGCCCCGCGAGAACATCCAGAAGTATCTCGAGGGCATCGAACGCGCCGCCGCCAAGTCAGCCAGGTCGTAACCCGCTCAATCGCGGGTCGAACCGGACAAGGAGAAAGCCATGATCCACCGACTCAACACGACAATCATCGCGGGCCTGATCGGCCTGACGCTGGTCGCGTCGGCCGCATGGGCGCAGGGGACCAACGGCGACAACGATCAGGCCGCCGCCATGATCACCCTCAACTTCCCCGAGAACTTCGACCTCAAGGTCCTCATCGATTACGTCGGCCAACGACAGAACATCAACTTCATCTACGACAACCAGGTCGCCGTCAAAAAGGTCACCATCAAGACCTCCACGCCCATCCCCGCCGACTCGCTGATGACCCTCTTCACCGGCATTCTCAAGACGCACCAGCTCACCCTCGTCGAGACCGACGTGCCCGGCACCATGCTCATCAAGCCCACCAACGAGATCACACAGATCTCCGTCGGGCCCACCGAAGACGCGCCCGCCGGCAACGAGCTGCCCTCCGTCGCCATGACACGCGTCTTCCACGCCAAGCACGCCGATACCCAGACCATCGCCGAGATCATCCTCCCCTTCCTCTCCACCGCCACAAGCAAGGTCCACACCATCCCCCAGCACGACCTGGTCATCGTCACCGACTTCGTCGGCAACATGAAACGCATCGAAGACCTCTTCAACCTTGTCGATCAGCCCAAACGCGAGGTCGCCTACGAGTTCCGCGCGATCAAGCACCTCTCGCCCGCCGTCGCCAACAACATGCTCACGCAATTGCTCACCGGCGGCCAACGCGCCCAAGGCAACACCAAGGACAAAGACCCCGCCGCCGTCACCATCATCACCGACGACCACGCCCGACAGCTCATCCTCGTCGGCCGACCCGATGACGTCACCCACGCGCTCGGCCTGCTCGACTCGATCGATCAGCCCAACGGCACCACCATGGAGGTCTACCGCTTCGAGGTCACCAGCCCCGAGAAGATCGACAACCTCGTCCGCAAGATCATCGGCGACGAAACCGCAAAACGCATCTACCAGTCCGCCACCGATCTCGACACAGGCCTGCTTATCGCCACCACCACACCCGAGGTCCACGCACACATCACCAAGCTCCAGCTCGCAATGGACAAGGCGCCCACCGACGAGCAAAGCCCCATCCGCTTCTACAAATTAAAAAACGCCACCGCCGGCGAGGTCATCGATACCCTCCGTGAGATCGAGGGCGACAGCGGCTTCGGCGACATCTCAATCGACGGCGTCGCCGCAGACACCGCCGACGACTTCAGCCGCATCAACAGCCCGACCGCCGACCAGATCAACAACACCTCCACCGTCGGCCAGACCCCCAGCTCCGCAGACTCCGCGCTCGATATCAAGAACGACGAGATCGGCCTCGGCACCGCGCGCGTCTTCGCCCACGAACCGTCCAACACCGTCATCGTCATCGCTCGCCCCTCCATGCACCCGGTCTACGAGAAGCTCATCAACCGACTCGACGTCCGCCGGCCCCAGGTCCTCGTCGAAGCCACCATCGTCGCCATCGACACCACCGACGGCTTCGAACTCGGCGTTGAAATCCTCCGCGCCGGCGGCGTCAACGACGAAGGGCGCTACCTCAC
>JANQJT010000173.1 GCA_028281485.1 Phycisphaeraceae bacterium | reverse complement strand
TTCGGTGGACGGGGGTCTGCGGGGGCTGGGGCTGCGTTTCGATGAGATGGGCATGGTGCTGTGGAAGACGGCGAAGGTGACGGTGTTGCTCATCCCCGCGATCCTCCTGATCCAGATGGTGGTGCACCTGGTGCTGGAGCGGATGGGTCAAGCGCCCGATCAACTCGCCCACGAGTTGCTGCAGATGATGCGGGAGTTTGACGGCAACGCCGCGTGGTGGGTGCTGGGGATATCGGCGGTGCTGATCGCGCCGGTGGTGGAGGAGGTGCTTTATCGGGGGTTGATCCAGACGACGCTCTTGCAGGCGTTTGGCGAGGCCAATCGCTGGCCGGTCGTGGCGGGGGTCTCGGTCCTGTTTGCGCTGGTGCACCTGGGGAACGTGGATCAGTGGTACGCGCTGCTGTCGCTGTTTGTGCTGGGTTTTGGGATGGGTTACGCGTACGAGAAGACGGGGCGGCTGTGGGTGCCGATCCTGATCCACGCGGGTTTTAACCTGCTGAATCTGCTGATGGCGCATGGCCTGGTTGGCAGTGAAGTCGCGGGTTGATCGGGCCGATAGATTCCGTGGTGACGGTCGTCACCGGGAGGCAGGCCCATGTCAGACAAGAACTACAAGCCCTGGCGAGAAGACCACGAACCGGTGGATCTGTTGGCTGCGCAGGCCAGCGAGACGTGGGCGGCGCTGCTGAGCGACAGCCGCCGCTGCGTGGATACGCTGCGTGAGATCACCAAGGAGGCCGACCAGCGACTGGACCTCGGCCGCCGTCTGCTCGAGGCCCTGGCCCGTCACGACGCCGCCGCCAACGGCACGATGCACAACACGCTGACGCGCCGACTGGACGCCTTCGAAACGCGACTCGACGCGATGGAAGCACGCCTGACCGAGCTGGAGATCGACAGCATCGAGCAGCGCCCCTTCCCCCTGCACATGCCCAATCGCCATGCCGCCTGATAGCGGGGTCACACAAACCCACGGCACATGGAACAAACCCGACGCCTTACCGTCGGGTTTTCTTTGCGTGTGTATAATCCAGAGCCGAGAGGCAACTGGAGCACGCAATCATGAAACGGTTAAACGACAAAAAAATCCTGATGTTCGTCGATGACGTGTACGAGGACCTGGAGCTGTGGTACCCGAAGCTACGCCTGATCGAAGAGGGCGCGGCGGTGACCGTGGCCGGGCCGAAGGCCGGGCAGCATTACAGCGGCAAGCACGGCTACCCCTGCACGTCGGACGCGGCGATCGATGACATGCAAGAGAGCGACTTCGACGCCCTGGTGATCCCCGGCGGGTTCGCGCCGGACAAGCTGCGGCGTGACCCGAAGGTGTTGGAGCTGACGCGACAGTTCCACGAGGCCGGCAAGCCCGTGGCGCACATCTGTCACGCCGGGTGGATCCCGATCAGCGCGGGGATTGTGTCCGGTTACCGGATGACCAGCACGCCGGGCATCAAGGACGACCTGATCAACGCCGGGGCCCAGTGGGTGGACGAGCCGGTGGTGATCGATCGCAACCAGGTGACCAGCCGCCGGCCGGACGATCTGCCGGTGTTCTGCGAGGCGATCATCGAGCTGATGTGCGGGATGGACTAGGGCGTTGTGACACCAGCGACCGGGGTCGATTCACGCTACAATGCGTGGCTCGAAAGTTTTGCTGGAATCGACGATGTCCATTGACGACCTGAAAACCCTGACCGGTGACCTGATCGCGGGCGACAAGCGCTTCGGGATCGTGGTGGCGCGGTTTAACGAGTACATCACCCGGGAGCTGTTGCGCGGCGCCGTGGACCACCTGACCCGCAGCGGGGCGGATCGCGACGGGATTACGGTGGCGTGGGTGCCCGGTGCGTTTGAGCTGCCGATCGTGGCGCAGCAGATGGCCGCCGGCGGCGACTACGACGCGATCATCACGCTCGGTTGCGTCATCCGCGGATCGACGGTGCACTTCGAGTGCGTCGTGCAGGCGGCGACCGACGGCATCCTCCGGGCGGGTCAGGACACGGGCGTGCCGATCGTTTTCGGCGTGCTGACGTGTGACTCGATCGAGCAGGCCATCGAGCGCAGCGGCACGAAGCTGGGCAACAACGGTCAGAAGGCGGCGGCGACGGCCATCGAGATGGCTCACCTGATGGACAAGGTGCGATGAGTCATACCACCCAACGGGACATCCGATCGCTGGCGCTGCAGGTGCTTTATCAGCTCGATGCGCGCGACGGGGAAGAAAGCGGTGCCGTGGACCTGGCCGATCCGGCGGGACAGATCGACACCGCGGCGCGGGACAGGGCACAATCGCTGGCACGCGGGGCGTACGCGATGCGCGAGCGTGCCGATGCGTTGACCGGGGAACTGGCGCCGGGTTGGCCGGCGACGCGGCAGCCGGCGGTGGACCGGGCGCTGCTGCGGCTGGCGTACTACGAGATGGCCGCGGGCGTCACCCCGCCGAAGATCGCGATCAACGAGGCGGTGGAGCTGGCCAAGACCTACAGCACCGACAAGAGCGCGGCGTTCATCAACGGCGTGCTGGACAAGATGATGCGTCGGCTGGAAGATGCCGGCCCGATCGATGAGCCCCCGGCCGCCAAGAGCACCGGCGACGCGTGGCTGGACGACGCGATCGAGAACCACTAACCGACACCGCGGGACACCATGGGTTTATTCAAGAGCGCATTCGGCAAGGTCAAGGCGGGTCTGAACAAGACGCGCGACGTGTTCGTCGGCGGGCTGCGCACGATGCTCATGGGCCGCGTGCTCAACGACGAGCTGTTGGACGACCTGGAGCGCCGCCTGATCGAGGCGGACATCGGTGTGCAGACCACCACGCGCCTGATCGACGAGCTGCGCGACGCCTACAAGGCGGGCAAGCTCGCCAGCGGCGAGGACGTGCTGGATTACATCAAGGACCACATGGCCGACTACTGGCCCGACCACGACCGCCGGTTGAACTTCGCGGCCGCCGGGCCGACGGTGATGCTGGTGGCGGGGATCAACGGGGCGGGCAAGACCACGAGCATCGCGAAGATCGCCAAGGCGCTGACCGACGAGGGGCGGAGCGTGATGCTGGCGGCGGGCGACACGTTCCGCGCCGCGGCGGTGGAACAGCTGACGGTGTGGAGTGAGCGGCTGGGCGTGGAGATCGTGCGCGGCAAGCAGGGCGGCGACCCGGCGGCGGTGGCGTTCGACGCGTG
>JANQJT010000146.1 GCA_028281485.1 Phycisphaeraceae bacterium | reverse complement strand
TGATGAAGGCGGTGGTGTTTCCGGGTCTTGGTTTGGCGGTGGTGTGCGGGCTGGGGTTGCTGGCGTTGCACGGGATGGTGATGGTGAAGATGCGGTGGTTGCGGGTGAAGTTGTTGTTGATGGTGGTGGGTGTGCCGGGTGGCGTGATCGGGGTGTGGTATTGGATTGGCGAGGTGATTGAAAGAGGGGGCGTGGCGGGGGAGTACGGGTCGCGGTATGCGCTGGGGTGGGCGGTGATGTCGGGTGTGTATCTGTTGGGGGTGAGTTTGATGGTGGTGGTGTTGGGGCGGCATAAGCCGCGGCTTTGGCAGAACTGGGCGAGGGCGTATGGGAAAGAAACTCGAAAGGAGCCGGGCGATGTTTAGATTTGTGTCTTATGGATTGTTGGCGTGTGTGGTAGCGTTGTGTGCGGGGTGTCATCGGTACAGAGATGTCGAGATGACGGTTTTCGATGCAAGGCGGCCTGGCGTGCCTCCTCTTGTCGATGCCACCATACACGTTGCATATCCAAATAAGTTGGATTTATTAGCGCCTCGAGCCATCAACACGGTGACTGATAGAGAGGGTCGGGTAAGAATGCGGCTTTGTGAGAACTACAAAGGTGGAATAATTTATATTTATATAGAGCAAGATGAAGGGAAAAAGTGCTGGACGAACGGCAGATATCAGATCAACAGAATCGAAACCAATATTGAAGGTGTTGAGACCGGTAGATTTGGAATTAACGCGTATAACGATGGGCTAAGCGAAGCGGGTGACCCGGCTTGGATCAAGTTTTATATCGATGACATCACAGATTCGGGGCGGCCGAATTATTGTCGGTCTGATGACGAGTAGTTGATTTACTCGTCGTCCATATCTTTCCACTGGGGGAACTTTCTACTTGAATCGCGGGAGGTGTCGGTTGCGCCTGCTTTGCCTGTGCGCAGCTGGAGGACGGCGGCGGCGAAGGGGAGGTCCTGGGGCTGGGTGATCTTGATGTTGAGGGGGTCGCCGGGGACGAGGTGGACGGGGCGGCCCAGCGCTTCGACGAGGCCGGCGTCGTCGGTGATGTCGGCGGTGTTGACCTTGTTGTCGGCGATGAGCTGGTAGGCGGATTCGAGGAGGGTGCGTTCGAAGAGCTGGGGGGTCTGGACGCGGTGGAGGTTGGTGCGCGAGACGGTCTCGGTGACGGGGTAGGCGGAGATGGTTTTCTTGCCGGCGTCGCCGAGGATGGCGTCGAGGGGGTCGTCTTCTTCGGGGATGGGCGCGGGGTCGGGAGCGGCGCGTTTGAGGGTCTCGGCGACGGGGACGGCGGGGATGACGGCGGGGAAGTGTTGGGCGGCGTCGAAGACGCGGTCGATGGCGGCGGGGTCGGTGACGGGGCGTGCGGCGTCGTGGACGGCGACGTGTGTGATGTCGTCCTGTATGGCGGCGAGTGCGTTGTGTACGGTTTCCCATCGCTCGGCGCGTCCGCCGGGCACGATGGTGACGCCGAGGAAGGTGAGCTTGTCGTGCCACTTGAACTTGAAGGCGTCGATATCGTCGGGCGGTGCGGCGACGATGATCTGTGAGACGTCGGGGCGCTTGGAGAAGAGTTCGACGGCGCGTGTGAGGACGGCTCGGCCGGCCAGATCGGCTTCGAGTTTGTTGGTCTTGCCGAAGCGTTGGGAGCTTCCGGCGGCGGGGAGGATGACGGCGGTGTTCATGGGGGGGAGTATAAGGCAAGAGTGGGTAGGCAACAGGGTGTAGTCGAGAACCACAGTCGGTAGGGGATGGTGAAGGGGGATGAGGCAGTGATCGAACGTTGTGTGGTGTTGACGGGAAAGGTGGGCGGTGTGACGGTCGATGGGGTATAATGAGAGACTGATCTTTGACAACTGGGGCCGATCGGTATCGACCGGACAGGGAAAACCGTGCGGTGGCGTGTCGAGGTGCCCGTGGGCCTCGTTAAACAGCGGGCAAACCTATAAATGCCAACGATAACATCGCTGGTCGCATCGGCTTCGCGCCGGCGCGTCTCGCTGCCTAATTGCGTAGCGCATCCGTCGGGGAAGCTCCCCCGAGAACCGGCGGGTGACTAAACCAGGGGGATCGCCTGATGGCGGCGTCTCGGCGCCTGAGGGTTAAAACTATCTGAGACTGGTCTGACGGACTGCTGTCGCTGGCATCGTCGTCGGATGAGGATCAATCAGCGAACACACACGTAGAAGCGGCATGGGGACTGTCACGGGACGGGGGTTCAATTCCCCCCGGCTCCATTGTGCGGCGCACGCGTCGATTCGGGGGGTGCGTCCTAAGAGATTGCGCCGTTGCCACTTGTGGTGACGGCGTTTTTGTTTGGGTTTTCGGGAATCCCCCGGCTGATGCCGGACAGGTTGCGAACATGCGCCGCTTTTTGCGCCGCTTGGGGAAAGGCGACGATGATCTGTGAGACGTTGGGGCTTTTGGAGAAGAGTTCGACGGCGCAGCTCTCTCGGATGGTGATCAGGCGGGATCGGTTACAGGTCGGCTGGGTGAACGCACCATAAGAAGCCGCTTCATCATTGTCTTGCGCTGCGACAACAAGATGCCCCGTCATACTGTGCTGCGGGGCGCTGTTTCATTTCCCGAAGTCGGGGTGATTGCAAGAGAGAAAAGATGTCAGGATGAATAATCTTGTGGCCTACTCATAAGGCATGTCGTTAGATGTGAGAGTATCTCGGGCCGGTACTCCGAAGACTGGTCTGCGGATTATGAAGACAGCTGCGCCGGCGTCTATGGGCACGATCGGCAGCTGTGCTTGATCTGTTTGGCGGTGTGCCAACCGTCTTCGCCGATGAGCTTGAGGGCCAGATCGGTGTATTCGAGCTTGAACCTGGTCTTGGGGTCCAGATAGGTTGAGTTGAGCGTGAGTGGGCCGAGTTGGACGTCCTGAAGCCAGATGCTCGTAAAGCGATTGTCTTCGTCTTTTCCCGGGTCGAACGTCCATTGATGAACACGCCAGGCGTCGTCGACGTATAGCTTGCAGACGTCGTTGCGTTCGGGGAATGTCACCGTGATCTCGCGGGCAACAATGCGTCCCAGCGGGGCGAGCTTCACTTTGCCTGCTTCAACCCGCGTGCCCTCGTGGTGAATGATGTACAGCGGCAACAGCAGACGGAATGAATCGTTTATGAACCACCGTTCGGCCTGGCGTAGCTGTTCGGAAGTGTGATCTGTGATGTCGTCTCGGTCGTATTCGATCGTCGTGGTTGTGTCGGTGTCGTCGGTGAATGTGAGTTTTACTGTGTTGCTCTGGGGTCGCCATTCCCATTGCCGAGATACGGCGTGGTCGCCGCGGATATCGTTGTATGTGAAGCGAATCGCTTCGATCTGTTGCCAGTGATCGATGCCGTAAGACTCCGCCAGCTTGGCGGTGGTGTCGTCTTGACTGGAAGCGTCGGCGTGCGTGTGACTTGCGAAGATGGCGCACAATACGAGTGCTGGCGATAGATGCTTGTATCGGAACATGTGGGTCTGCCTCCCGTAATGACGCGGTGATCGGAGGGTGAGCAATCGTGGCCTACTCGTATGCCTTCAGTCGGAGGCGGTCGTTGGCCCAGGCGACCCAGTGGGGGCGGGTGTCTTTCATGATGATCAGTTCGAGCAGTTGTTTGAGCTCGGGGGCTCTGTCGCCTCGGCGGAGTCGGGCGCGGGTGAGGTTGCCGATGATCTGTGTGTTGGCGGGTTCGAGGTTGTAGGCGTAGTCGTAGGCGTCGATGGCCTGGTCGAGTTTGCCGACGGATTCGAAGACGAGGCCGAGGTTGTTGCGGGGGGAGGGGGCGTTGGGCATGAGCTTGGCGGCGTATTCGAACTCCCACGCGGCGAGGTAGTAGCGTTGCTGGTGGAAGTAGACCTTGCCGAGGGTGTTGTGGGCTGGGCCGAACATGATGTCGGCGTCGAGGGCCTGTTTGAGGATGAGGTGGGCGGCGTCGTAGTCGCCGGCCTGGATGAGGGTGAAGGCCTCGTCGTTGAGTTTGCGGGCGCGTTCGGTGTCCTGCTGGGGGTTGTTGTTGACGGTTTCGTAGCTGGACTCGGCCGTTGATGACCGGCCGAGGTCGGGCAGTAGGTTGTCGAGGGAGAAATCCTTGCCCGGCTGTTCGCAACCTATCTGGAGCGATAGCAGGGCGGCGACAATGACGGCGGTCCATCGTGTTCGATGCTTCATGGTTGT
Organism: Phycisphaeraceae bacterium; assembly: GCA_028281485.1. Classification (GTDB taxonomy): domain Bacteria; phylum Planctomycetota; class Phycisphaerae; order Phycisphaerales; family Zrk34; genus JANQHD01. Next base: position 24,145 of record JANQJT010000146.1, on the reverse strand, counting down.
GGTTTCCCGGTCGGTTGTTGAGTGGGTGAGTATATCAGATAGCTGAGTGTCAGCTCGACTTTCCATTCGTTGATGTTCTGTTCATCGCGTGGCGTGACCATGCGGAGCTGGTCGGCGTGGAGGGCGGGGGTGTTGTTCTCGAGGTTGAAGATGAGCGTTTCGATTTGTGGGAGGGTGGTGCGGTTGAGCATGACGTGGATGGGGATGCGTTTGTATACGGTGCCCGAGACACGCTGGGGCGGGTCGGGCTCGATGCGGTCAACGCGGTTGGCGGGTATGCCCGCTTTGGCGGCGGCTTCGGTGATCTGTCTGGCGAGGTCGGGTGAGTCGATGGTCTGGGACATGATGGGGCTTGGCTTGCCTCGCAGGGCGGCGATGTGTTCGGCGAGTTGGGTGGCTTCGTGAGCCTGGGCTGCGGCGTGGGTGGCCTCTGCGGCGTCGGAGCGGTACGCGAGCCAGCTGAGGGTTGTGACGGCGGCAGCGATCGCGATGAGCAGGGCGTAGGTGGTGAGTTGGCGTTGGGCGGTGGTCATCGTGAGGCGATCTCCTTTGTGGGAGGGAGGAGTCGGCCGATGAGTGTGAAGCTGATGCCTTGATCGCTGAGGCGTTCGGTGCGGGGCGATTCGATGTCGAATCCGCGTTGGGCGCGGAGGGCGTTGGCGATGCGGTCGGCGTCGGCGTGCGTGCGGGCCTGGCCTTCGATGTGGATCTTGTTGTTGTCGGTGCGGATTTCGAGGACGCGGTATCGCAGGTCGGTGGGCAGGCGTCGGAGTGTTTGGTGGATGACGATCAGTGCGGAGGTTTGAGAGGGCAGGTCGGTGGATTGGCCGGTGAGGTTGGCGAGCTTCTTGTGTTCGCTGTGCAGTCGCGAGAGCGGATCGGCGGGGACGGTTTGGCTGGTGGGGAATGCGCTTTGAAAGATGTCTGCGACGGCTTGGGTCTGTTGGGATTGAATGGAGCGGTATTGGTGGGCCTGCCATTGGAATGCGACGGCGAGGCATAGGAGGCAGGAGCAGGCGGCGGTGACGGCGAATCGCAACGCGGGCTTGATGGGGCGGAGGGGATCGGTCTGGGCGAGTGCGTCTCGCCTGAGGTTGATCCAGGGGATGAGGCGACCGGCGTTGAGCTTTGCGGCGGATTGGGTGGCGAGGTGATCGGCGGGTTGCGTCTTGATGAATTGAGAATCGGGGACAAGTTTGAGGAGGGTGTTTTCGTTTGATTCGGCGTAGATTCTTGTCGGGAAGGACTCGGCTGAGTCGAGGTGGATGGCGTTGAGCGTGGCGTTGAGATCGCCGGTCGTATACCAGCAGATGGGGCGCTGGTTTCGGATCAGGAAGACGTTGATTCGTGAGCCATCGGGGCAGATGGCGATGTGGTCTTCGGCGTTTTGTTGCTCGGCCAGCGCGAGCTGCATGGCGATGAGGTCGGTGGGACAGATACAATCGATGCTGATGTCGGCTTGCTCGAAGGCTTCGAGCCAGGGCTTTAGTTGATCGACATCGGTGCAGACACCGAGTGTGTTGTCTTTGGCTTGTATCAGATCGGCGGCGTAGTGTTCGGCGGCGATCGGCATCGACTCTTCGAGTCGATAGCGGGCGGCGGCGTGGTGGTCGCGTCGGGGCAGGTCGTCGGTGCGTACGGGAGCGACCATGATGCGGTTGGCGGGAAGGGCGAGGAGGACGGGAGAGCCGGTGTGGTTTCTGTCCCGAAGGGCGCTGGCCAATGCTTGTGAGACCGCCTCGGTATCGCTTGGATCGATGTCGTGTAGCGTTTCGATCGAAACCGGGTCTTGAGCGGCGGGATCGTGGGTGCCGAGTCGCCAGGGATCGTTGTTGCGGGGCGCAAAGATGGTGAATGTGGTGTGGCTCATCATCCCTCGTCTTCTGCGTTAAGGGTGAGCGTTACGGGTTGCTTGTAGTAGCGCAGCTCAACGTGCTGGGCCTGGATGTCGACCACTTCCATCTCGCCGAGTTGGTATCCGATGGGGCAGAAGAGGAGGCGGCCGTCGGTGTGTTTGAGCATGGCCAGGGATTGGCCGGGTTCGTCGATGATACCGGTCAGTGTGACGGGCAGCGGTGGTGGGACGAAGACGGCCTCTTCGACGATCGGGGGTGGGGGGTCGTAGAGGGGTCGACGCAGCGGCAGGTCCCATGCCTGCTTGAGTTCGGTGAGCGTGGGCAAGGGGTGTGAGGTGTGGGATGCTCGGCTACGTTGGGTGTGTTCGTTGGTGGTAATGGATGTGGGGGTTGTGGGCTCTTGAAAGATCGTGAAGCCGAGCACGGTCAGGCCGATGGCCAGGAGTGCTGTGCCGGTGATCATCAGGGTGTTTCGGAGTTGTCTGGGGTGCATGGTTTACCAGGTAAAGCGGAAGTGGGTTGTCTTGCCGTCGGCTTCGGCGCGTTGGACGTCGAGGCGGTAGTGGGTGCGGTGTTGGTCGGGCCAGGCGATCCATAGAGACCGGCAGTTGGAGGAATCGGTCAATCGGGGTTTGATGGTCTGGATGGATTCCTGGTCGAGATCGAGTTCGAGAAGGAGGTCGTCGAGGCCGAGGCCCGGCTGGTCTTGGCGCAGGGTGACGAGCCGGTTGGCGAGATCCATGGTGAGGGTGGGGGTGGCGGCGTGGAGGGCGGCTGCCGAGGCGGTGCGGTAGTTGATTGTGCCGTCTGTCCAGAAAGTCAGGTTGCTTGAGAGAGCGGCCGTGTGTCGTGGCGTGAAAGCGAGGTGTTCGGGGGTTGCCTGCGGGAAGACTTGGTTGAACGTGCCGAATTGTGGCAGCGGGTCCGTCTTGTCGTCGGAAGCGAGGTGCAGGGGGCTGAGCGCGATGGATTGGGCGCTGGATGACAGGATGCGGCGGAGGAGATGGGTGGTGTTCTCTTTGCCACGCTGCCTGTAGATGTTGTTGACGTTGGCCTTGGCCTGTTCGTCGCAAAGCAGCAGTTGGATTTCACGGTTGCTTAGCGTGAGTGTGATGCGGTGGCTTGAGGTGGGATGAGGTGAATCGGCGTTGAGTGTGTCGAGCAGGGTGTCGGATTGCTCGAGCAAGACACGCGAGCATGAGCGTGCGGCCCACTGATGCTGGAGATCGGTGTGTGCCTGGCGGGCGTCGAGCGTCCTTTGCAGGCTTTGGCGCACGGTCATTTCCAGTGTGATGCCGGCCAATGACAGCAGGACGAGTGTCATGGGCAGGACGTAGCCGGGATGTCGTTTCCGGCGTTGGATCATGGCGGGTGGGTCTCGCGCGTTGGGGGCTGTTGGGTAACGAGGGTGATGCTGTACTCACTCGCTGTCGGTGCGGACGGATTGTTTGCGTCATCGGGTGGTGCGGAATCGGTGAGGGGCGTAGTGAATTGGATGTCCGTGACGCCGAGTGCGACGAGTTGTCGGGTGGTTCTGGCGGGGGTGGTGTTGAGTTGGTGTTGCTGGCGCCAGAGCCGGGTGGGGGTTTCGCTGTTGTCGATGATGTAGTCGATGTGTACGGGGTGGTGTGTGGTGTTGTTTGGAGGGTTATTGATAGTGGCGTAGCCGATGATGTGGAGGCCTGTTTTAGTTGAGGTCACCTGCTGGGCGTGGAGCAGGTCTGTCGCGATGATCTTGTGAGCGGCGTTGAGCCATAGGGTCTGTTTGCTGTGGTTCTGTGTTTGTTTTTGACTACGCAGGTTGCGCGCGAGGTTGCCGGTGATGGAGAGCACGGCGGCCATGAGCACCGTTGCCAGGGCGAGCGTGGCGATGAGTTCGACCGCGGTGAATGCGCGGGCATTCAATCGGTAGGGCGCGGTAGTCGCGATGTTATTCCGTGTCGGTGTCATCGGCTTCGTTCGGGATCAGGATCTCAAGGGATACGAGGATGATGGGGTTGTCGGTGTGCGGCAGTGGGTCGGTGACTTCCAGTCGCAGGACGCGTGCGTTGAGGCGCTGGGCTTCGGGATTGGATTCGAGGGATGTTCTCCATTGGAAGGGGTGTTTGTGTTCTGTGTCGCCCGTTTCATTGATGGGGAGGTTGTCGGGGCTTTGCCACCACGACTCGAGTAATCGATCGGCCGCTTCGATCGCGAGGAGCCTGCGTTCGGCCTTGCTGTGCTGTTCGGCGGCGCTGCCTCGTGTGACGAGCAGGCCGACCAGCACGGAAGCGATGAGGGCGAGCCCCGCGAGGACCTCAATGAGCGTCGTGCCGTTGCAGTTGCTTGAAAATGTTGCGGATGGTTTGTTCATCGTTGATTTCAGAGACCTGGCCTGAGAGTCCTGCGACCAGTAGCCAAAGGGAACCGTTGTTCTTGTCGTGTAGTTGGAGGGCGTAAGTGTGTGTGGCGCCGTGTTGGGTGCAGTAGAGGTCGATAGCGTTGCCTCGCAGTTCGGTGTCGGCTGTCAGGACGGTCTGGAGTTTCCAGTTGTGCGGTAGTTTCAACGGTACGCCTGCGTGCTTGTCGTCCTCTGCGTCGATGTGGGAGCGTGTGATGGATTGATGGTCAATCGAGACGGTGAGGCGTAGGGGGCGATCGAGTCTGTGGGCGAGTTCGCGTGTGTCTCGATCGTAGTCCGTGATGATCTGGATCAGCTTGAGCTTGTTTGCTGAGTTGATGGCGGTGCCCATTGAGACAGAGACGAACGCGGTGAGCAGTGCGAGCAGTGTGAGTACGGCGAGCAGTTCGATGAGCGTGAAGCCGAGATGTTGTGAGTCTTGTCGGTTCATTGGGTCAGTTCGTAGCTGGCGATGTCGAGGTTGGCGCCGTCTCCGCCGCTGCGTCCGTCTGCGCCGAGGCAGATGATCTCGAAGTTCAGCTCGTCTCGACCGGGGCTGTTGTATTGGTAGTCATTTCCCCATGGGTCTTTGGGGACTTTCCGGCTGTCGAGAAGGGATTCGGGTTGGTCGTCGGTGACGGTGACGAGTGCTTCAAGCCCTTCGTCGTTGTTGGGGTATCGGCTGTGGTAGATGTAGAACTGGTTGATCGCTTCCTTGAAGATGCCGAGTTGAACGCGCGCGGCGTTTTGTTTTCCTTTGATGATGCTGCCGCGGACGTTGATGGTGACGACGCTGGCGATCAGGCCGAGCAGGACGAGGACGACCATGACTTCGACGAGGCTGAACGCTCGGCGTGTTATAGGTGTGATTGAATGGCGTTGCTTACAGGGCATTGCTGGCCTCCAGCATGGGCAGGATGGTGGCGAAGGCGATGACGCCGACGATGGCGACCATCACGAGGATCAGGAGCGGCTCGAGAATGGTGGTGAGCCGGTGCGTGGCGGTGTTGAGTTGGTTGTCGTAGTTGCGTGCGAGGCGTTCGAGCATCTTCTCGAGTTCGCCGGATTGCTGGCCGACGGAGAAGACCTGGATGACGGTGGGGGGGAAGACGCGTGTGGTGTCCAGGGCGGGGGCGATTTCGCGACCCCCGGTAATGGCTTGCTGGCAGTCCGCCAACGCCTTTCTTAGGACGCGGTTGGGTGTGATGCGGCCGACGATGCCCAGTGCGTGCACGAACTCGACGCCGGACCGGAGGAGGGTGGCGAGGATGATGGCCATGCGGACGATGGCCTGCTTGCGCGTCATCGATCCGATGAGCGGCAGGCGCAGCAGCAGGCGATGGAACAGGTACAGCCCTTTCTCGGTGCGCAGCAGGGCGGTGGTGAAGAGGGTGAGCAGCAGAACTGCGATGAGGATGGCCCACCACCCATCGAGCATGAAGTCGCTGATGACTTTGACGACTTGTGTGATCAGGGGGACGGTTTGGCCGGCTTCGACGAGGTTGTTGAGCAGTCTTGGGACGACGACGGTCATGAGGAAGACGCTGACGCCGATGGCCATGGCGAAGACGATGGCGGGGTAGAGCAGGGCGCCGAGGACCTTGTTGCGGAACTGGTGGGTGCGCTCCTTGAAGTCGGCGAGTTGTTCGAGGGCGTCGGGGAGTGAGCCTGTGTTTTCGCCGACCTCGACGATGTGTACGCAGAGTTCATCGAAGAGGCGCGGCTGACGCTGCATCGCTTCGGCGAGGGACAGGCCGTTGGCGACGTCGTCACGGAGGTTCTGGACGTTGGCGCGCAGGGAGCCGGACAGCTGGTCGATTGAGGTGTCGAGGGTTTCGAGGATGGAGGTGCCGATGGCCAAGAGGGTGGCCCAGTCTCGGATGAGCGCGACGGTCTTGGCTTCGGTGCGACGCCGTAGGATTCCGATTGAAAGCGACTTCGAGGGGGCGGTGCGACTGGGCTTGATGCATCGCACGGTCAGGCCTCGGCTGCGCAGGGCCTCGCGCGCCGAACGCGGGGTGTCGGCGATGACTGTGCCGGCGTTGCCGTCGATCGCGATGTAGGCGTAGACGGGCATCAGGTTGTGGCCCTCATCGTGACGCGGAGGACTTCTTCGGCGGTGGTGTCGCCGCGGAAGAGTTTTTCTACACCGGATTGGAGCAGCGTGTGCATGCCGGTGGATGCGGCCTGTGATTTGAGTTGCGAGGCGGTTGCGTGCTGTTGGATGAGCTGGCGGATGGGTTCGTCCACGATGAGCATCTCGAAGAGTCCCACGCGATGGCGGTAGCCGGTATTGCGGCAGTGTTTGCAACCTGTGCCGCGTTGGGGAGAGCCGTAGAGTGCGGTGGGCTTGTGGATGTCGAGTCGGGCGAGGGTTGCCTGGTCGGGGATTTCGGGTAGGGCGCAGTGCTTGCAGACGCGTCGGACGAGTCGTTGGGCCAGGACGCCGACGATAGAGCTGGCGGCGAGGTAGGGCTCGATGCCCAGATCAAGCAGGCGTGTGACGGCGCTGGCCGAGTCGTTGGTGTGGAGCGTTGCGAAGACGAGGTGTCCGGTGAGTGCGGACTGGATGGCCATGACGGCGGTCTCGTGGTCGCGGATCTCGCCGACCATGATGATGTCGGGGTCTTGTCGGAGGATGTTGCGGAGCCCGCTGGCGAAGGTGAGTCCCTTGCGTTCGTTGATCTGTGTCTGGCTGATGCCGGGCAGTTGGTATTCGATGGGGTCTTCGAGTGTGAGGATGTTTTTCTCTTTGCTGTCGAGTTCCTGGAGTGCGGCGTAGAGGGTGGTGCTTTTGCCGGAGCCGGTGGGGCCGGTGACGAGGACGAGGCCGTGTTCAACGGTGATGAGCTGGCGGAACTGCTCGAGGGTTTGTCCGTCCATGCCGAGTTCGCTGAGCTGGTAGAGGCGGGCGCTCTTGTCGAGCAGGCGTATGACGATGCGCTCGCCGAAGCTGGTGGGCAGCGAGGCGATGCGCAGGTCGATGATGCGGTCGCCGACCTGCACGGTGGCGCGGCCGTCCTGTGCGAGGCGGCGTTCGGCGATGTTCATCTTGCCCATCACCTTGATGCGGCTGATGACTTCTTCCTGTAGTGCCTTGGGGACGGCGTTGGCATCGAAGAGGACGCCGTCGATTCGCATGCGGACGATCACGCGGTCTTCGTAGGGGTGGAAGTGGATGTCGGAAGCCTGTTGCTTGATGGCCTCGAACAGCAGGAGGTTGACGAGCTTGATGACGGGGGCGCGGCTGGCCACGTCGAGCAGGTCGTCGTTTTTCGTCAGTGCGTCGATCTCATCCATGACAGATTGTGGATCGAGTGATTCGATGAGGGAGTCGGCCTGACCGGTTTGTTGTTGGTAGGCGAGGTTGATGGCGGCGGCGATGTCGTCGGGGCGAGCGATGATGGGCTGGACGGGGCGGTCGAGGTAGCGGCTGACGACGTCGAGTTGCGGCCAACAGTGTGTGTCGGCGATGGCGACGGTGAGGGCGTTGTCTTCGCCGGCCAGACCGATCATGCGGTGTTGGCGGGCGAAACCGATGGGGATCTTTTGTGTGAAATCAACCGAGGCGACGTGTTGGGCGAGGTTGGGTTCGTAGGTATGGCCGGTGACATCGGCGATGCACTCGGCGATGTCTGACGGCTCGAGGCCACAGCTGCGCGCAATGGCGATGAGGTTGCCGTTGGCCTGGGCGATCGAATCGGGCAATGTGACACCGGCTTGTTGGGCGCGTTGCTGGACTGCGATGAGCAGTTGCTCGTGGAGTGTTTCGGCGGGCATCGATCATCCCCCAATGGTTCGTTGCTTACGGCATCGGGATCGGTTCGCTGGGCGGGTAATCCTGCGGCAGGCCGGCGGTGTTCAGATCGTTGGCGGAGAGGTATCGCAGGTCGTGGAACTGATCGTCACGCAGGATGATGGGGCGGATGAATACGAACAGGGAGGTCTCGGTGTCGGAGTCGGAGCGGTCGGAGAAGATGTGTTCGATGATGGGGGTTTCGCCGAGGATGGGGATGCGGCGGATGGTCTCGGTGGTGTCGTGGCGATTGATGCCGCCGACAATGATGGTGTGGCCGTCGGGGATGGTGACCTCGCTGGCGAGGCTGCTGGTTTGGCGTGGGGGTGGGACGGTCTCGCTGCCGCCTTCGCCGAAGCTGTTGAGCGCGATGGAGTATTCGAGACGGAGGTGATCGCCCTCGGCGATGTGAGGTGTGAGAGAGATGCTTGTGCCGGCGCTGACGAAACCGCTGAAGCTGTTGGTGGTGGCGCCGGTGTCGAAGGTGTTGATGCTGGTGACGGGGGCCTCGTTGATGCTGTCGAGTGTTCCGGTGGCGTTGTCGTTGATCAGCAGGCGTGGTGCGGAGAGGACATCGGCGCGGCCGTTGCTCTTGAGTGCCTTGACGATGATGTCGGCGATGTCCGCGCTGATGATGGCGCCGTTGAAGCCCACGCCGGGCGTGAGCGTGAGGGCGCCGGAATCGGCGTCGACTTCGCTGAGGCCGAACGAGCTGAACGTGAGGTATCGGCCCTGGTCGACGCCGCCGGCTCTGGAGATCTCCACGCCCAGCGAGTAGCCGTCGCTGGTGTCGAGCGTGACGATGAGGCACTCGAGGAGGACCTGCGGCCGGCGTCGGTCGAGCAGGCTGATGAGTTTCTCGTAAACGCGATGCGTGGCGGGATCGGCAATAACGATGATGCTGTTGGTGTTGGGGGCGGCGGTGACGCGGGCACGCTGCGTGCGAAGGGTCTGGATGATCGGGCGTAGGGATTGATTGGATTGTACTTCGGGAAAAAGCGAGGGGACGTCCACGGGTTGCGGGCCGGTGGCGGTCGGTTGGCCTGCATCTTCATCGATACCGGTCAGGTCGACGTTGTTCAACAGATCGCCGCCTTCGATCTGCTGAATGATGGCGAGGACATCGGAAGCGGTCGTGTGAAGGATCTTGTATGAGCGGATGGGGTATTGGGTCTCTGAGAGGGAGATGTCCAGGTCGTCTTTCAGGGCGACGACCTGTTCGTGGATTTCGGGTGTGGCGGTGACCACGAGCATGCGTGCTTCGCGATCGATGACCGAGCGGTAAAGACGCGCGGCGTCCTGTTCGCCGACGAGTTCCCTGGTCAGGCGATCGATGCGCTCGGGTGAGGCGGCCTCGAACTGGTACACCTTGGTCGAGAGATTCAGCGGGATGTCGATGGAGGAGATGAATTGGGCGACTTCGTCGATCTCGCCTGCTGTGCCGACGGCGATGAGCTGGTCCGTGCGTTGGTCGAAGGATAGATCGAAGGTGGTGTTCGCGGTTTCTCCTTCGAGGCGGCGTTTGGTGGCGATGTGTGTGCTGGCCTGTTGGGCGAGTTGCGGGGCGGGGACGTGCCGCGCCTGGATGAATCGGGTCTCGATGGTGGGGCCGGCTTGGTCGGCGAGTTCTACGAGGCGCTCGATGCGATCGAAGTTGGCAGCGAAATCGGTCACGATCAGGATGCGGGTCTTGTCTACCGAGAGCGTGTTGGCTCCCTTGTCGCTGAGGAAGGCCTTGAGCACGCTTTCGACGGTCTTGGGTTCGGCGTGCTCGAGATGAAAGATGCGGGAGACCACCTCTGTGGGTTTCGCTTGCGCGCTGTCGAGAGGTTTGGCGATGGGATTGAGATTGGTGGCGGGCACGACTCGCATCCAGCCGGGCTGATCGGCTTCGATGAGTGCCAAGCCTTTCATTTTTAGAACGCTTTCGAGCAGGCCGAGCAGGGAATCCTCGGATATTTTCTCGGGGGCGCGGATGGTGATGGTCTTGCGCGCAACCTGCTCGTCGTAGAGGATGTTGATCTTCAATCGCAGGCTGACGTAATCGATGAGGTGCTTGAGTTCGACTTCGTCGCCGAGGTTGAGCGTGATGCGAGAATCTTGAGAGGGAGTGGCTTTGCCATCATCGCTCTGGCCCAGCAGTGAGTTCGCCATCAATAGCAGACCAAACAGTGCAAGACTGAGCTGCGTTCCCCGAGACCCCGTCGAGTGATACGTCACTGGTCGTTTCCCCTGATACAAAAAGCAAGTGGCCAGGCAGGGTTTCTATCATGCTACGCCAACACAACTAAGATAATACAAATGCGCAGGTTGGCCACAGGTTATTGTGAGAGTGGATAAAAATATCTTGACAGTGCGGCGTGGGTGTCGTAATAAATTAAATGCAATGTATGCGTGATTCGTGTAAGACGAAATGACTTGAGTTCAGGGGACGCATGAAATGATCTGGGCGGTCACGGGGTCTGGGGACAACAACTGTTTCCATCCGTATTTCGGGTCCACTCAAGATACTTGAATCGTGTCCTAAGCGACTGTTGTCGCTGTGACATCGCGCTAGAAAACGCACACTGAAACGGCATCGGTGATGCCGAGCGCTATCGGTGTGTTGTGATTCAACATTCTTCCAGGGGTGAATAAAACGCCCTCTATGGGCGGGCGCGATCGTTGCGCGAGGTGTTCGAAGGATCGGTGATTTGGACAAGGAGATATCGCATGCCACGCATTATCCGTCAGCATTGGAAAGTCATGCTTCTTCAATTGGGAATCGTGTCTGTGATCATTGGGCTGATCGTGGCGGCCACGCTGGATTCGGAAGAGGCACTAGCCCAATCACAATTGGTGGTTTCCGAGCCCACGCATGCGTTGGACCCGGCCACGTACACAGCGGTTCGCAAGTTGCGGCACGAATTGGCGCTGACCAACAGCGATCTGGCCGCGATGGGATGTAGCCAGGCCGATGCCGAGCGCGTCTTGGGCGCACTGCTTGTCTGGTATCAATCGAATAAGGACTCACTGGAAGCCAAGGAACGGCTGATTCGCCAGGATACGCGTCGACTGCGTGAGCTGCGGCGAAAAATCCAGATCGGCACGCGCGACACATCGGTGGCACGTGATGTTGCGGCGCTTCGGGAGCAGTTGGTCGAGAAGATGGCCGAGCGCAAACAGCTTGTTGAGGCTGCGATACCCACCGTAAGGAATGCGGTGTCAGTGGAGCAGGCAAGCTATCACGAGTCTGCTATTGCGAATCAGGGCTTGGCTCGTGAGCTTCGATTTGCACCCGGTCTGTCGAAAAGTCAGATCGAGGGTATATCGGTCGTGCGGAACAACAATCAGTTTCAGACTGAGATGGATCGCGTGTTGACCTACGGTCAGAAGCTGGCGATCCAGCAGGCGGCGATCAATCAGCGCGAGAAGATACGCGGGGCGCAGTTGGCGGAGCGGAATGTCCTGCCGATGCCCAGTCAATTATTGGGTGAAGATAACGTTCGTGAATCAATGGGGCAGTAAAGGTACATGTCGAAGGGGTAATGGGTATGTCATATAAGAAAGAAACGAATCTGGTGTGTGTTTTATTGATCGGAATGATCTTTTTGTGTTTTGCTCAGCGTGATTTATACGCAGGATTGTCATGGGAGCAGAATCTTGTCGTCGTTGAGGTGGGGCTTGAAGATGCGACGGCTTCGGCGGTGTTTCGCTGCACCAATACGGGTGATTATCCGTTATCAGTCACCGTCATGCAGCTGCCGCACGGTATTAAGGTTGACCGCGTGCGGTTGAAATCCATTCGCCCCGGAGAGTCTCGCGAGTTCACGGCTACGTGCCAGGTTGCCCGAGTATACGGTGCGGCTCAGTGGAACATCGAATTGGTAACCGATGAGCCGGGGGCCGAGCCGCATGTGCTGGGTGTGCGCGTTAAGCGTCCTCAGATCATTCGAGCTGAGGGCGCTGGTGATCTTGTGTGGCGGGTTGGCGATGAAGCTGAATCTAAAACAATCAGTCTCACGGTTGATTATAACAAGCCGGTCGAACTCTCTCTGAGCAAGCGACCGCAGAGAGAGGGTGATGAAAAGTCATCGCGTGAGAAAGAAGCCCCTGTTGTTGAGCAAGTATCGGGGGGATTCAAGTCTGAGTTGAAGGTGGTTAAGGCGGGGAAACAGTATGAATTGGTGGTTACTCCGATTTCAACGGAGAGGAATCGGGTCGAGAGCATTGTATTGGACAGCGATCTGCCCGACACAATCGCTCCGATGATGCGCTATCGGGCGATGATCGTCCCTGCTCAGCGAGCGGGTGACAGCGAAAAGAGTGAGCAAGATCGTGTCAACGAGTGAAGTGACATGTAGTTGTCTTCGCCGCACGATGTGAAGCGTGGATGTGTGATCCGGTTTGGGCAAAAAACGATCGAGATGAACAGGGGCCTTGCGGCCAAGTAAGGATACAGTCATGTGTGATTGGAAACTAACGGTAAGTCGTTGCATGGTCGTGATGGTTGCTCTTGTCGCCGGGCTCGCGTTGACGACGTGGCCTCAGAACGCGCATGCACAGACGGGGCCACGGATCAATATCGAGCTGGCGATGCGCGAGTTCAACGGGCGATACAATTATTTCTGGAAAAAAGGCTTGATGCCAAATGGCCCGGAGGAATACGTCAAGTGGCCGGGGTGTGACTCGTGCAGCCCAAATCTTACGCCTCCGAAACCGGGTGATGAGTTCTACGGTGATCGGATGCGGAACAAGGCGTATGCGGTCGAACGCGTGCGGGCGGTGAAAGAAGCGTTTTTTGGTAATCACACCAAGATTTATGATAACTTCAAGAAGCCTGGAACAAGTGAATCGTATGATCAATATGATTTCATGAAGCCGGATCCCGCTGATCCGATTACCGGTCGTATCATGTTGTGGGAAAGTTATGCGAATGAGGGGATTCACGAAGGCAATGTCGAAGAAGCGGCTGAGGCGCTCACCGGATATATCCTTGAACTGAATCAGTTGGATGGGACCAGCGGCCAAGGTCAGATTGCAGTGCGTCGTGATTCCGATCCCATCATTACGAATTATTCGAAACAGTCAGATGGCACAGCTGCTCATCCAGATACTTTAGCTGTTGCTATGGCAGAAGCCTTGAATGGGAACCCAGATGAAAACAGGCCGGGTTTTGCTGATGCGGTCTGGCATCCGCAGACTCAAGCGTTGATAGGGTCATTCTCATCGTTAGATAATGGTCACCTCGCTGTGCTAGAGAATAACAATGGACGGATCAGTTGGGAAGAAAATCACAGCGCTATAACGGAAGAAGATCAGGTTGTGACGATCTATATTGAGGTAGAGAATTACTCATTTCATAATGAATACGATCCGGCGGTATCGGGTCAACAGTTAGTTGTGTACGATCCTGTTCCCGCTACCTCGCCGGTGCCCAACGAGTATGCAGGGGATAAACACTCGGGAAACCCTAATCCTGTCGATGCCGTGCCATACAGATATGCACGCATTGATGTGGAGGATCTGGAGGAAGATGTCTATTTCAAGCGATATTATTCGGATGTATTTCTGACTTATACCGATCCCGAAGATGAGACGGCGATACTGGATGTAATGCCTGTGTGGCCAGAGCACATACCTGGTGATCAAGATGGAGGGTCGTGTGCCGAGTGGCGATTGTCGGCAGTCCACGGTGTCTTATCGCCGGACTTTGATACGGAGCCAGACCTGGGCTACTGCCCAAACGCAAATTGTGACACGGGCTGGTGTCTCGATAACGCGGGGGTTGAGTATCGATTGCAAAGCGCGCAGATCATTGCGGGGTTGGGCAAGGTCGGCGAGGAATCTGCGGGATATCTGGTGCTACACGAGCGTGAGCCGGGGAGTGGCTTGGTCACGCGATCGGGCTGGACGGTTGTTGCGCATGACAGTGTTACGGTGAAGAAAGACGTAGCGGGTATTCGTCAGGTCTTCAACGGTGAGCTGCTTGTCGATGTTGTGGATGATGGCGGAGACTATGAGATCCGATACTACGTTACGGATAATCCCTCGTTGGATGGGCAGCAGGAGTACTACGATACCACGGGGATGACTCCGTATTACCTGTATCGTTTCGAGGATGTCGGGACGAGCCAGGATGCTCTAAGGATTACCAAGAAGAATGAGACCGGCGAAATCGTGTTGGTGAATCAGTTCACCTACGACGCGACGGATGAATCGTGGGAGCTTGCAGAGGGGATGGATCCACAGTTGCTGACGGTCGAATCGGCTAAGCGACGGACCAAGAAGGTCGCGGTGTGGGATTCCGAAATAAATCAGGAAGTTGAAACGACGACGATTGTGCAGGGATCGGGTGCCGGTGAAAGCGTTTTGTCTGAGGTGGTTGAGGTCTACAAGAATCATAGGTGGGGCCGTAAGCTCCTGTCGCGTACGACGACCACGGGGGCTGAGGAAGAGCAGACGGCGTGGGCTTACAACTATCGGGGCAGGCCTACGTCCTATGAAACGGCCGAGGGGGCGTGGGGTCGGTACGATTATGAGTATGCTGCTGATGAAAGTGCGCCAATGCAGACGCGCGAGGTCAGGCAGCTTGGCGACGCGCTGAACGATTCATCTGCGACGTTCAATGAGTTGGCTTCGTCAAATATCGAGATTAAGACCCAGACGGAGCGGTACACGGATGTGGATAAAGACGGAGCGTCGGGGAGTGTGGTCAGTGATGCGGTGGTGACCTGGCAGTTGACGAAGGTGGCGGGGAGCAGTGAGTCGCTGCGGTGTACGGTTAACTGGGTGGATTCCTCGGTGGCAGATACGGATGAGGTGTGGGAGATCGTCAGTGCCGATCCGTGGGTCTCGAGTATTCAGCAGCTGGTCGAGCAGGCGGCGGCGGGTACTGATGGGCATCGCGTTGCAAAGACGTGGTCTTATGAGCAGGGCCAGCCCCATGAGTATGAGGTGGTGCGTCGGGAGACGTCTGATGGGCGTCTGACGCAGGTGTCGTACGGTACGGGTTCGCGGTTAGTCGATGGAACCAGCCATAGTGTCGAGATTACAACGGTTACGGAGGGTTTCGCGAATAGTGACCTGTCGGCTGTTGCGTATGGAACGCGCCGAACCACGGAGCTTAGCGCAGATTATGGTCGTGAGTTGTTTAGCCAGACTGTACGATACGAGCCATCTGATACTGATACACACTTGGATGTATTGGAACAACGTATCGCTGCAACGATTGACGATCAGGGGCGTGTGACGGAGCACGCGTATCTGGATGGCACCACGACGTTGACGATGTACAACGATTGCTGTGCCAGTCGAATCGAAACCGATGCACGTGGCGTTGAAACCAAGTACCAGGTTGATGATCTTGGGCGTACTGTCCTGGTATTCAACGCCTACAACTCATCCACGGGGATCGTTGTGCAGGGGACGGAGTACGACGGGCTGGATCGCCCGGTGCGGACATGGATTGAGCGTAGTTCGCCCTTTAATCAGACTTACGACAGTGGGGTGGGTGATACGGATCTGCTTTTATCAGAAACGACATATGACGATCTGGGGCGTGTCGCGTCTCAGATGGATGGTGAGGGCCGGATGCGGTTCTATTTCTATCGTGAAGTAGAAGCCGATACCGGTGAGCCCGGAAATCCCAATACAAACTACGGGCGTGTCGTGTCCTCTGGATATGGGGGGCCGGTTTATCAGGAAAAGCTTGTATATCCGCACTCTAAATCGATGGGGCCGATTCAAGTCAGTTGGGTAGATGCTCAAGGGAGAACGGTTCGGACCTTTACGGCTGCTACAAGTCTGTCGAGTGACTGGAATGGCAGCGCTCCATCAATAAACGATGTAGAGGGCGACGACCTGACGGAGCTTACTCGAACGTCGTATGTGTATGACTGGGCGGGGCGTGTGATTGAGACGCGCTCATATCACCTTGTACCCGGCACGATGTATACCGAGGGTACTGAGGGTACGAATTATGCACTCAACACGAATGCGTACGATGTGTACGGGCGCTCATGGAAGCAAGTCGATGCTCTAGGTAACGTGACAATTTCGCAGTATGACGACGCGAACTCGTCTGATCGTGTTATTGTGATCTATCAGGGGACCGATGCGACCGATGCGACGCCTGATGATCCGCAAGGGGGCGGCGTATCAGGGAACAATATGGAATTGGTGTCTGAAGTATGGTACGACGAGGATTACAATCGTACTGGAATTGACTGGCGGCCTTACGCGACGCGACGGTCAAGCCTATTGCCGAAGGATGTTCTCAGTTATCGCCATGATGACGCAGAGATGGTCTATGTGTCCGCCACGGCCACGATCAACGAACAAAGTGTTGATTATGCGCAGCGTCAATCCTTATCGAAGCCGCAGGACACTACGAGTCCGTGGTCGTTGCAAATACAAGGTATTGGCGGTCGATTAAGCGAGTCGTATGTGCTGGAAAACGGTATAGCCGATCTGGCTGATCCCAGTAAGATTCTATCAAAATCCGAAAATGTGTACGATGACTCGGGTCAGCTTCAATCGGTTCGTCAGTACGAGGTTGTCATCGGCACGGGGCCGACAGCGAATTATATCGAAACGGTTTATGACTATGATGATGCGGGGCGGCAGGTGCGTGTCACAGTACCGACGGGTGGCTATCAGAAGACCACATATGATGACTACGGGCGTGTCGCCCGAACGGTACTTGTTGCTTCGGAAGGTGCTACCGATGATGCAACCAGCTTCATTGAAGATACGGTCATGACTGAGACCGTGATGACTTATGACAATACGGGCATTGCCGTATTGACTACAAACTATGCTCGTCTGCCGGGCTCCACGGTTGAGGGATTGCTGTCCGACAATCCGGGTCATGCGAGGATCACCTATTCGGCTGCATGGTACGACGATGCGGGGCGGCCCTATTATTCGGCTTACTACGGAGACAATGGCGGCGTTGCCATAACGGAGCAGCCGTCATCGTTACCGACTCCATCGGATACCGTTGTCGTCACGCAGACGTTCTACGACGAATCCGGGCGTGTGAAGTACGTGGAAGACAACGCCGGCGTGAAGACGCGTTATTTCTTCGATGCGCTGGGGCGTCAAACGTACGTTGTTGAGGGCTGGAATGGGGTAGAGCCTCCCACGCTCGATCTTGATGCGCCTGGAGATCGTACCGCGGATGTCAATCGTATCACGAAGTATACGTACAACGTAGCGGGACAGGTCGACACGATCACAGCGATTGATCCGGATGCCAACGGCAACGTCAGCGACAATCAGACCACAACATACACCTATGGCGGTGATGACGGAACGGTTTCGCCTGTCTATCGAAAAGGCCTTCTGCTCAAGACCGAGTACCCCGACAGCACCGGTGCCGGTGATGACGTCGCGATGACCTATCACGCCAACGGTGCGGTCGCGACGCGCACAGACCAGCGTGGTGTAACCCTCACCTATCACTACAACGACGACGGCAGGCGCAAGGCGCAGGTCGCTTCGAACTTCGACACGGAGACGGATCAATCGGTCGTATCGATGACCTATGAGTACGACAAGCTACAGCGGCTCGAAAAGGTCTCGTCACACAGCAGCGCTCAATCGGCTCCGACAACGGTCGATGTCCTCAACACCGTTGAATACGCGTACAACGGCTTCGGCCAACTTGCCAGCGAGACGCAGGATCACGATGGGGCGGGTACCCGATACGATCCCCAGACTGTTTCCTACACCTATGCGGGGACGGCAAACGGCAATCGCTTGTCGTCGACGACCTATCCCAATGGCCAGGTCATCAATGTTCTGTATGAAGGCCATGATGGCGCGATCTCTCGCCCAACGGGCCTGGAAGACGCGACGATTGCGGCGGTATCCGGGCAGGAAGGTGTCATCGCTCGTTATTCTTATCTCGGTGACGGCACGATCCTGAGCAAGGACCTGCCAGAAGCGAACGTGAAGCTGTCGGCGTGGAACTGGAACAGCGGAGCGAGCGCTTGGGACGAAGACCCGTTTGATGCGGACGATGGGCGGATCGACCGGTTCGGCCGCATCGTAAGTCAGCAGTGGGGCCATTATGACGAAACTAGCGGCACGCTGACTGGCGACGACAAGACGTCGTCTCACGTCTTCAACATCCGTTACGGCTACGACCGCGCGTCCAATCGTTTGTATGCCGATCGACAGGTCCACAAGTCTCACTCGCAGGTATACAGCCACGACAATCTGCACCGCCTGACGGCCACGGATATCGGCAAGATCAACTCGGCTCAGGATGAGATAGAATCGTTCTGGACAAGACGTGATCAGGCGTGGGAACTTGATCAGGTCGGCAATCAGGTAGCGGTAGACGACTTCGGCCAGTCTGACTGGCGGAAGGATGAGTTCAACACTGCCAACGAGTTCGATGGCGATGTGGGCGATCACCAGGTCCACCGGGGAGGCAAATCAACATTACTTAACGACGGATTCGGTAGCGCCTCCAGTGCATCCGATTACAGCTATCACCAGACCCAGGCGCCGCACATGAATATCAGCGGCGGCAATGCCATGCTGAATGTAGACGAGTCGAAAGACCACGCCATTGCGATCGTCAACGGCGGGGCGATCGGCCCGAACCAGTTGCTCGCACGCATCAAGATTCCCACAACCACATCCGGTGGGCCGGGGACGAGCGGTTTTGCGGGGCTCGTGTTCGGTTACAAGAGCGACAACGATTATTGGATTGACGTGGCTGAGTATGATTCCGGCTCTTCTTCCTGGAAACAGCGCGTCTACCACGTCGTCAACGGAACCAAGACGCTCAAGATGGAGGCGGGTCTGTCGTTCTCCTCAAGCGACACGGTTTCCTATTCGTATTGGCACTACGCCGACCGGCATGGCTTGCATGATTACGCCCAGAACTTTGAGAATGGTTACCCGTCCGGCAGGGTGGGCATCGTTTCGAATCACGACGCGATCGAGTTCGCGTACTTCCAGAATTACGATGACGCGATCCACACGGATACGCTGGGACGGATCATCAACTTCGGCGCCAACGCATCGGCTCACGCCATCGAAGAACGCGTAGCGGGCGACGGGGAGTTGTATCTGAAGTCTTCGTGGTCGTCGCACTATCAGCCGCGTCTGTTCAAAGGCCTGGAATCCAAGCGTTTCGACGTCACCTTCCGTGTTCGGCGGAGTGGTTCGGCAAACCGGTACGCCTACTTCGCCTTCAACGCCACCGATCAGGGCGACTACGACGAGATCAAGCTCCCGCTCATGGCCAGCGGCGCATCTTTGCCGTCGGCCCTTGAGTTCATTAACGGCCGAGTTGGAAATGCTCCTCCGTCCGGAGGCCAATCAACACCGCAAGCGATGCCGACGGTCTCGTCGAGTGAATACCTGTGGTGTCGAATCATTGCCGATGACGATACGGGTGGCAATCTTCAGCTGCGCGTCTTCTGCGCCAGCACGCCCTCCAGCAGTGAGAACGAGCCAACATGGAATACCAGTGACACATCGAGCCAGCTGGTCTACAAGGCCGACGACACGGTCTTTGACTATTCCGGTGGGTTGCTGGGCTTCTCTCGCGGCACCACCGTGTATATCGACCACGTGACCGTGCGTTTTGACACGGACGATGATGGAGATATCGACGGTATTGTCTATGAGGAAGAGTTCGATCTGTCGGGTGATTACGCCGGCGGCGAGAACCTGGAACACGACGCGGCGGGCAACATCACCTACGACGGGTTGTACGCCTACACGTACGACGCGTGGAACCGCCAGGTCATGACCCGGCGGGCGTATCGTGACGATAGCGGCACGATCCAGGCCCACTACACCGTGCAGGAGAACGTCTACGACGGCCTGGGCCGTCGCATCGCGAAGTTCGCCGAGTTGGCACGCGACACCTCCACGGGCGATCTCGTTGAGCAGGGAGCGGAAAACAGCTACGTCGGTTTGCACGACCTGTCAGCCGCGGAACACTATTTCTACGACGGGCAGCGACTTATTGAGACGCAGAACGACGCGGAGAAGGTGCTCAAGCAGCAGGTCTGGGGCCTGATGTATGTCGATGAGTTGGTGCGTGTGGCGATAACCCGGACCATAGGAAATGGTGCTAACCCCAATTATAATTGGTCGCATCGCTTCTTTGCATTGCACGATGCAAACTTCAACGTGATGGGCATCGTGGAGGCGTATTCCGGTCGCCTCGTGGAGCGCTACGAGTACACGCCGTATGGCGAACGCAAGATATTTAGCCACGGCTGGGTAGATGGGGATATCAATGGTGATGGATTGTACAACCCGACTGACCTGGCGCAAGTTACTCTGGATTGGAATGAGCCGACTGGGTGGTTGTTAGGCGATCTGAACGGGGATGGAGACGTCAACCCAACCGATTCGGCGCGGTCTACCCTGGCATATCAAGCGGCGCAAAGGAATTATCTGGATGCCGATCCATGGGTAAGCTACCCGGTGCTGCGCAGCATTCGAGTGGCGGATACCGGTTCGACTCACAAGCTGTCGCTGTGCGACTTCGGCCACCAGGGCTTGATGCACGACGAGAATACCGGGTTGATCTACAACCGCGCACGCATGCGCGATCCAAAACTGGGGCGGTTTATGCAGAGAGATCCGCTGGGGTATGTGGATGGTCTAAGTGTCTATGCAACGCACCACTTGCTTCATGGGCAATTTGATCCTTCAGGAAAAGAAAAAGCAATACGGAGATTAAATTCCTCTTCAATGCATTCTTGGCGAGACGAGAGTTATTGGAGAATCAATCAGCCTGCTATTCCAAATGTTTTTCTTCAAAATACAAAAGCAGAATACGCTGTTGGGATTAAATGGAAATGCGGTAAAAAAAATAATGGAGATGTAGAGTTTAAAGTCTATAGTCCCAGATTGGAGAATTTTAATCTTGTAAATGAAATAGATAGCTACTCTATGAGTGTGGGGGGAATAAGCCATTCAGTTGAAGATTATGGTGCAACTGATGCTAACTACGAGCCCGTACTCGGTAATTGTGGAAAGAACGCTACTGGAAAAGGAATGATTGTACTTCTCGACGTATACTGGCGGCATAAACAAGAAACGGAATTATCAGTTGGTGTGTCTGTATATGGTTATGGTATATCAAGGAGCGTGGCTACAATCAGCAGCAAAGACGTTGCGATAGCGCATAAAAAATATCGCCTAGAAATAACATGTTGTTGTAAAAACGGCGAAATGGAGACCGAGATTAACGTGAAAAAGATTCGCAGTACGCTATTGTATGATGGGGGTTTGCATTCTGTTGGGAATATAGATCATGATGGATGGCCAGATGGTACTCCTGCAAAAGAGGGGCCCTTAATACAATCATTGAACAAGTAATGAATTGAAATGTAGTAAATCAATGAAAGTGGTTAGGTGATATGTAATTCGCATATTAAAAGTGGAGATCATGGCTATGATGTACAAATACACCTCCGGGCTTCTAGGCATATTGTTGATGTGCGTAATATGTGTTGGCTGTGAAGACAAAGAGAAGCCAGCTAGTATTACAATATCTAAAGCCCTTGCTTGGCCCCGGGTTACAATAGATGCAAATAATAAAACTGAGTATAATAAAAACAAAAAAATTGAAGAACATGTGTATGATGTATACTACTCACCTCATGAAGCGACGGTTACAGGCCATAAATATCAAGGGATTGTTGCGAAAGGAGGTGCATTAAAGATAGAAGTTCTCGTTCGGTATATTGGAAGCGAACAGGATGAAGTACACTTACTTATCAATACTAGTAAAGACGCAATAATTAATATACAATCTGATGTGCCAGAAGAATGTGTTAAATATGAATGTGACGCAGGATCGCACTCGATAATATTTTCCTTAGACGGCTTTGAAACTAAGGTTATGGAACTTCAAAAATGATTGAATTAACATGTTTCTAAACATAATCGGTATGTACTTGTATTGCACCTTGAATCATGGCCAAGATGCCCCGCCGTTCGGGTTTGGACAGGCCGTCCCAATTCCCGATATCACAGTAAAATCAGTCCGGGCTGATGTGGATAATCCGTCTGCGTGCTAGGTAATGCGCCGCTTTGAGCGCCGCGGATTGAAGGGGAATATTTGAATTCGCGCGTATTTTCGTCGCTTCTATGTGCTGCACGACGCGAGCTTCAACGTGATGGGGATTGTGGAGGCGTACTCGGGTCGCTTGGTGGAGCGCTACGAGTACACGCCGTACGGCGAACGCAAGGTCTACGCCCATGGATGGCTGTATGAAGACGTGACGGGCGATGCGGTCGTGAATCCTTCCGATCTTGCGGCCATCACGCAGGACTGGCTGGGGACGGGCTGGAGTCAGGGGGACATCAACGGCGACGGCTTGGTCAACCCGACCGATCTTGGCTTGAACACCACGGCGTGGCTGACAAGCATCGATTACAGCGCTGCCGACCCGTGGGTGAGTTATCCCCGGCTGCGGAGTGTGCGTGGGGCGGCTGTTCTGAGTGGTGAACTTGTGGTCCATCACAATCTGTCGTTGTGCGACTTCGGTCATCAGGGGCTGATGCACGACGAGAATACCGGGTTGATCTACAACCGCGCCCGCATGCGCGATCCAAAACTGGGGCGGTTTATGCAGAGAGATCCGCTGGGGTATGTGGATGGAATTGGCTTATATGCAACATATCATTTAATGCATGGAGGTGTTGATCCATCAGGTGCAACGGTGAGTTATCTCACTCCCGAAAGAGCCAAGAAACTGTATAAATTTCATGAGATGTTTGCTGATGAGTATGTGCTAAACGCTGAATGGATTGAGGGGCCAGGGGCTCAAATTCATTGGATTGAATCTGCATTTACAGTACGCCATGAATCTGTGAGGTTTCGATTTCCCTTTAAGGACTTATATATTAATCTTAATGTTAGTGGTGTCGCATCTGTAAAGGGTAAAGTGAAATGTTGTTTTCGTGCTCCAAGCATCAAAGACAGCGCATATCAATGGGAGGGAGATGTCGATATTTATTTAATAGTCGAGCAACCGTATACTATATATGTTAATCCGCCAGTATATGTAATCCCATTTGCGGGCGTGACTAAAAGTGCTAAAGCCCTAAAGTATAGCTTTGGAGGATTGCAGGGGGTAAAGTGGAGTCGTAACTTCTATGATCTTGCTAGTAAATCTATTGATATAAATAAGAAATTTCAAGAAGTAGCTCCTAAATTAGCATGCGCTGCGGCGATGATGAGACAAGTTGGGTATAAAACGCCAACATTATATATTCATGCTACAATGCCAAGGTATACATATTATGATACTGCAAAAATGCTATTTCTTAAGTGAAGTTATTTTGTCGTATACGACATCAAATATATTGATAGTTTGTATTGTTCTCGGATTGTTTTTATTGCTGAATATGTATTATGGATGGGAATTCCTCAAGTTCCTAGGTAGTATGATACGTCGCATTTTTAAATCAGATTGACCTGCCAGTCTATTGTACACGCCTAATGGTTTATCCTATTAACTGACCTGCCCCCCAAGAACTAGTCCGTTGATTATGAGAGAATCTTGTGGTCACGGAAGGGTATGGATAGGCAGGCCCATTGCCCAATATCATAGTAAAATCAATCCAAGCAGAAGTGGATGAATCCGTCTGCGTGCTAGGTTTTGCGCCGCCTGTTGGAGGGGTGCCTGAGTTCACGCGTTTTTCCGTTGCTTCTATGCGTTGCACGATGTGAGCTTCAACGTGATGGGCATCGTGGAGGCGTACTCCGGCCGCTTGGTCGAACGCTACGAGTACACGCCGTACGGCGAACGCAAGGTCTACGCCCACGATTGGCTGTATGAGGACGTGACGGGTGATGGCTATGTGAATCCGAGTGATTTGGCCAAGATCACGCTCGATTGGTTGAAGGCGGAAGGATGGTATCAGAGTGACATCAATGTCGATGGTGTGGTTAATTCCACCGATCTATCTCTCTACACCATTGCCAGTCAGTCGGGATTTCAGGCGAATTACAGCGATGCCGACCCGTGGGTGAGCTACCCGCTGCTGCGCAGTAATAGAATGACGGCCATCGAAACCCCGGCTGTTCCTCATCACAGCCTATCACTGTGTGATTTCGGTCACCAGGGGCTGATGCAC
>JANQJT010000124.1 GCA_028281485.1 Phycisphaeraceae bacterium | reverse complement strand
CCCTTGCTCAGGGCCGCGTCACGCTCGCTGGTGGCCTGGATCAGCTTGGCTTGTTCATCGATGCGTTGCAGCTTCAGCGCTTGCGTATCAAGTTCGGCCAATAACTGTCCCGCTGTGACGGTGTCGCCCGGCTTGACGCGGACGCTCTTGAGACGTCCCTCGAAGATCGATGACACGAACTGCTTGTTGTGGGCTTCGAGTTGGAAGGGTGAGCTGATCTGGTAGTCCCAGCGACCGAAGCTAACGTACAGCAGACAGGCCAGCACACCGATCCCCAACAGCTTCCAACCCACGTGCCGCGGCCCGACCAGCTTCGACGCGTATTTTTTGGTGATCCGCCAGGCGTGACCGGTCAGCCAGCGGTCGCTGTTGAAACGGTCGTCTAATTGGGGTGCGATCACGTCCGCGGTCATTTGGAGGCGTTGCACCGCGTCGACCGACATCTCCTGGCCCACGCGCTCCAGCGTGATCACACCGACGACGTCTTCGCGACAGCGCAGCGGTATCGACACGGCCTGCTTTTCGGTGGCGCCTTCGATGAGGCGTTTGTGGCTATAGATCACGGCCCGCTCGAGCATCGGCTCGGCGTTATCGGGCAGGGGCCAAACGATCGGCTGTTGCTGATCGAGACACTCGGCCATCGCCATCTCGAGCAGGGCGGCTTGCTCACTGTGTCGCTTGATGTGATCGGCGTCGCTCACGGCCACGAGCTTGATCGTACGCCCCTTTACCCAGCCCACCGACGCTCGCACCGCCTCGTAACTCTGCGCCAGTTCGTTGACCAGATTCATGCACGCCCCGGAGAACCCGGGCGCCTCCTGGCTGCTGGCCAGCAGCGAAACGGCCTGGCGGATGTTTCGGCTCTCTTCGGCTTTCTGCTGCGCCTCGGCACGGGCGTAATACCCCTCGTACAGGCCCGCGGCCAATTCTCGCAGTGGGGCGGTGGCGGCAATCACCTGGTCGTCACGGCACTCGGCCACGGCCGTGACCACCGCGTCCGGTTTTGAATCCCGGCGCAGAATCGTGACAAAGATGTAAGCAGAGTTCGCCGCGGGGTCGTCGGGTGAATCCGACGCGGTCAGCACCTGACTGAGGCCTGTTTCCAGGCCCTTGGCGGCGGCCTTCTGGAGCGTGTCCATCACGTTTTGCTCCGGGCCATTCTGCGCGATGCGGGGCGGCCAGACCGCCGCCGGCGCTACCTCCTGTTCGCCCGGTTGCCACAGCACGCCGTACTGTGCCGCGATCACGCGGCATTGCAGTTCCAGAACCTGTTGATGCAGCGCACCGAGGTCCGTGATCGCGTTCATGCGAGCGACCACCTGCTCCCAGCCACGCGGCTGGCGTCCGGCTGCTCTCAGTTCCACCACGGTGCGCCTCCCATATTGGCATGCATCATCGGTTTATCGTGCAAGCGCCATGCAAAACACGACTTACGGCGAGTCTTAGTCGTTCCATTCTACGGGATTTTACGGCACGATATCAAATGAGCTTCCGCTTGGTTTCATCGTTGATTTGGCGTGGTGCCGTCCTGTATTCGCGATCGAGACTCAGCGTTATCGGCGGTTGAAAGCGATTCGGCGGTCACCGATCACCCCTTGGATATCAGGCCCGCAAAGCCCGTTGCGTTCGGTCTGTAACGGTTGTGCCGGTTTCATCGGATGGGATGAATAGAAAGGGGGGTTTTTCGGGGGTGAATCTTTTCCCACAGGTGTAGGTGAATCGTAGCTTTCGATGGTTCGAAAATAGATGTGTCGAACCGCCTATAGGCGGGCGCAGTGCGGAAGCCCCACGGGAAGCGAAGGGGACTCATGCGTAAACCGATCGATTCGTTTGAATTGTTTTCGAGCGGGTTGGAATCGTGAGGTCGGATCGGGACGGCGCAGTTGGTATTGGAGGCGTGAGGCTGATGGGTATCAGATTGGCGAAGACCAACCTCAGCCCTATTGGGTTGGATTTCGGATCGGAATGCGTGCGCATGCTGCAAGTGATCAATGACGATATGCCGCGTGTGATCGCTGCCGCCCAGGCCGAACTGCCCAACGAAGCCCGCGCCGACGTGAACTCGAGAAAACAGTTTTTGGAAGACACCATCGTGCGGTTGTTACGAGAAGGCGATTTCAAGGGCAGGCGAGTCGCGGCGTCCATGCCGGCGCCGCTCACGCACGTGCTGCACCTGCGCCTGAACCGCGGCGACAACGCTTTCCTCGATGCCGAGATGGAAGAGCAGCTGCGCGGCCGCGTCCCCGTCGATCCCACGCAGATGGTCACCCGCCGCGTGGACGTTGCCGAGGTGATGGCCAACGGATCGGCCAAGCAGGAAGTCATCGCGATGGCGGTGCGTCGCAGCGTCGTGATGCATCACGTGGATATCCTCAAGCGAGCCGGCCTGGGCGTCGTGGGTATCCACTGCGAACCCGTGGCCATCCTCGAGGCGTTCGGCCACCTGTTCCGCCGTGAGCGCGACAAAGAAAAGACCACGCTCTTCATCGACCTCGGTCTGCAGACAACCAAGGCCATCATCGCCCACGGCAACCAGATGGTCTTTGCGAAGATGATCCAGGTCGCCGGTGAGCACTTCGATCGCCAGTTCGCTGAAGAACTCGGCATCGACTTTGCCGAGGCCCGCCAACGCCGCCGCGATCAGGCCGGCGAACCGCTGGGCGAAGAGGCCCCGCCCGAACTGGATCGCGCCCAGCGCAACCACGCGGTGACCGGCGCGGTGATCCAGAACGCCGCGCCCGACGAGGCCGAGTCGGAAGCGACTCAGGCCGCCGTCGCCACCGAGCACGCGCTGCAGCCGATCGGCGAGACGATCCCATCCGGCGGCGAGATGCTCGACTGCCTCATCGACGAGCTGCAACTCTGCATCGGATATCACAGCTCGCTGTTCCCGCAGCGCCGGATCAACTCACTCGTATTCATCGGCGGCGAGTCGCGACAGATCGCGATGTGCCAACGGATCGCGCGGGCGCTGAAGCTGCCGGCGCAGCTGGGCGACCCCCTCGCCCGGGCCGGGCGCGACGCCGTCGACGCGCCGATGGTCAACGTAGACCTTCGCGAACCTCAACCCTCGTTTGCCGTGTCGCTGGGCCTGTGTCGCCTGCCGACCAACTTGTAAGGAGCGGGGCCATCATGCCAGAAGATAAGGTCAGCTTCCTGCCGGAAGATTACGTGTCGCGTCGGATCGAGATGCGAACGAACGTGATCTGTTTATCCCTGTTCGGCATCGTGTTGTTCGCGGTGATCGGGGCGTACATGGTGACGGCCGGTCAACGTTCCTCGGTGCTCAATAAGCAGCAGCAGATCAACGACGAGTACGCCGAGGCCGCCAAACGCATCGGCTTGCTCGACGAGCTGCAGTCACAGAAGAAAGAGATGGAGCGCAAGGCGGTGCTCACCGCGACGCTCATCGAGCCCGTGCCGCGCAGCAACCTGCTCGCCGAGCTCATCAACCGCATGCCCTCGACCATGACGTTCGAGGAGCTGGAGATGAAGAGCACCAAGATCGCGCCCGAGAATCCCCTGGCGTCCAGCCAAAAGGGCACCGCCCTGGCCGCGGCCAAGAAGAGCGCCGCCAAGAAGGACGACAAGGACAACAAGAAGAACATGCCTACGAAGATCGAGGTGCCCCGCGTACGCGTCACGCTCAGCCTAATTGGACTGGCGCCGACCGATATCCAGGTCGCCCAGTACATGGCCTCGCTGGCACGCTGCAACCTCCTGCAGGAAGTCGACCTCGTCTTCTCCGAGGAGGCCCGCCTGACCGATGAGTCGATGCGACGTTTCCGTATCGACATGCGGATCAACCCCAACGTCGACATCCGTTCCATCGAACCGTTGATGGTCAGCCGCAACAACGGCGGTTTCGACGACGAAGCGTTCCTGAACCCCGACAGCTCAGATAAGGACTAAGCATCATGCGATTTGGACTCAGAGAATTACTGTTCCTGTTGGTGCTGTTGGGGCTGCCCGGTGCGGCGTGGTGGTTCGTGTTCCGCCCGGTCAACAACGAGATCCAGCAGGTCCACGCGGAAAACGTCAACAAGGAGGCTAAGCTCCAGAAGCTGCGCCTCAATCAACACATCGACGACGTCGGCAAAGAGATCGCCAAGCTCAACGACGCGATCGCGCTGTACGAAGCCAAGCTGCCGGCCGAGAAGGAAGTGGAAGTCATCCTCAAAGAGGTCTGGGAGCTGGCGACCCGTCGCGGCTTGCTGCCCAAGAGCGTCCGCACCGAGAAGCCCGTCCCCGGCAGCCTCTACACCGAGCTGCCGATCAAGATGGAGATCCTCGGCG
This sequence comes from Phycisphaeraceae bacterium, assembly GCA_028281485.1. Classification (GTDB taxonomy): domain Bacteria; phylum Planctomycetota; class Phycisphaerae; order Phycisphaerales; family Zrk34; genus JANQHD01. The sequence goes on along the minus strand of JANQJT010000124.1, from coordinate 8,054 downwards.
ACTTCGACGGCTTTTACGCCTTCCTCCTGGACGTCGAGCGGCTCAGCCGCATCACTCGCGTCCCCGACATGAAGCTCAAGCGATCCAAGGACGAAGAGGGACACATGATCGCGACCTTCACGCTGACCATCTTTTTCGAGCCGGCCGCGATGGCTCAGGCGGGGAGTTGAGGTAGACCATGAACGATACAAACGACTTTAATCAAGATGATCAGTTCAGCATGCTCGACACCATCTCTCACGACGAGGGCGATGGCGGCAATTGGCCGGCCGAGACCGGGCTGGACGTGGCGATCGATGCCGCCAGCGGCCCCATGACGCGCAAGCACCGCGTCAACGAGAGCATCTTGCTCATCGGCGGCGTGGTTGTCCTCGCGGTTGTCGCGCTGTTCGTGATGCGCAAGACCGGCGCGGTCAACGTCGACAGCACGCTCGGCGCCGTCGAGCTGAAGATCGAACAGGCGCTGGCCCAGATCGGCAAGGCGTCTCACATCGAGACCGACAGCGACCTGGCCGTAGACCTGCGCGACACCGACAAGGTCGTCGCCTTCTTCGCCTACGACCCGGCCGAGAAGCAGGTCAATCTGGACAACGTCCAGAAGAACCCCTTTGTATTGCACGGGCTTCCCGGTGGCGCGCAGCAGGAGACACAGCCGGCCATCAGCCGCGAAGAGCAACAGCGTCAGCTCGAGATGCAGCGGCTACGCGACGAGCTGTCGCGCTTCCAGCTGCAGACCATCGTCGAGGGCCGCACGCCCATGGCGGTGATCAGCGGCAACGTCGTCAAGCGCGGCGATGAGCTGGGCAGCTTCAAGGTGGTCGCGATCGAAGCGGAACGCGTGGTGGTGACGGTGGATGGGAACTTTTATCAGTTGACCATGCGGTCGCCTGATGTCATGGCGGATTGAAGATTATGGGTGTGAAAGACCTGGAACAATGGTTCAGTGACGATGCCTCTGATCCCAACGCCGAGGCGTTGGTGACGACGGAGCCCGCCGAATCGACCGATTTGGCCGACCCCGCGCCCGAGCAGGGCGAGGCCGATATCGTCGATCCGCCGAGCCCCGAGCCGGCGGTCGATCGTCGCGTCGGTGAGCAGATTCACGATGCGCCCATGGCGTTGGAGGATGTCTGCGACTACCTCCTGGCCGACGGCGTGATCGACGCCGCCCAGGTCACACAGGCGCGTCAGGTTCACAAGCAGGCAGGCGGCAAGAAGCTGTCTGAAATCCTCGTCTCGATGGGGGTCGACGAAGCGGCGGTGCAGCGCGGCGTCGCCACACAGGCGGGTCTGCCCTTCACACGCATCGAAGCCGAAACCATCGACGGCAAGTACCTCCAGCGCCTCGGCCTGGACTTCTGCAGCAACAACCAGGTCGTGCCCATCGGAGAATCGGGCACACGTGTCATCGTCGGTGTGACCGATCCGCAAGAGCTGTTCATGCTCGACGAGGTGCGCCGCCGACTGGGCAGACCGATCAAGGTCGTGCTCGTCACCCACGACGACATCAACATGGTCATCGAGGCGTACACCGAGGATGAGAACACCGACATCGTCGTCGATGACATCATCAAGGACATCGCCGAGGACGACGTCGAGCTGGTGGAGACCAAGGAAGACGACGTCGACCTCGAAGAGCAGGCCGGCCAGTCGCCCGTCATCCGCTTCGTGAACTACCTGATCTACGACGCGGTGAAGAACGGCGCATCGGACATCCACATCGAGCCGCAGGAGAAACGCCTGCGCATCCGTTACCGCATCGACGGCGTGCTGTTCGAGGCGATGAACCCGCCGCACGGCATGCACGCCGCTATCGTCTCGCGTCTGAAGATCATGTCGAACCTCGACATATCTGAGCGCCGCCTGCCGCAGGACGGCCGCATCCGCGCGATGGTCAACGGCCGCAAGCTCGACCTGCGTCTGTCCACGCTGCCCACCGGACAGGGCGAGAAGGCGGTTATGCGTATCCTCGACGACCGCTCGATCAAGGTCACGCTCGCCGACCTCGGCATGCCCGAAGACACGCTCGGCAGCTGGCAGCACGAAATCTCTCAGCCCCACGGCATCATCCTCGTCACCGGTCCCACCGGCTCGGGTAAGTCGACCACGCTCTACGCGTCGCTCAGCCAGATGGACCGCTCCAAGCAGAACATCAGCACCGTCGAAGACCCCATCGAATACCACCTCGACGGCATCAACCAGATCCAGACCCACGATAAGATCGGCATGTCGTTCTCCTCGGCGCTGCGTTCGCTGCTGCGTCAGGACCCCGACGTCATCATGGTCGGTGAGGTGCGTGACCCGGAGACCTCGAAGATCGCGGTGCAGGCCGCGCTCACCGGTCACCTCGTGCTCAGCACGCTCCACACCAACGACGCCCCCTCGTCGGTTACGCGACTGATTAACATCGGTGTCGAGCCGTTCCTCATTGGCGCCGCGCTCAACGCCGTGCTGGCCCAGCGCCTGGTGCGTCGCATCTGTGACGAGTGCAAGCAGGAAACCAAGCCCACCGACGACATGAAACGGCACTTCGAGCAGGCCGGCATCGAAGCCGACACCGTCTGGCACGGTACCGGCTGCAGCAAGTGTCACGAAACCGGCTACTCCGGTCGCGTGGGTCTGTACGAGTTGCTCAAGCTCAACGACGTGCTGCGCGACGCGATCGCGCGCCGACCCAACGTCACCGAGTTCCGCAACCAGTGTATCGAACAGGGCATGAAGACCCTCCGCGTCGACGGCTTCGAGAAGGTCGCGCGCGGCATGACCACCGTCGAAGAGATCCTCCGAGTCACGCACTCGAACATCTAAGGCACAAGGAAGACCCGATGACGTTTGATATCGACACGATCCTTCAGCAGGCCATGGACCTCGACGCTTCCGACGTCCACCTCGTCGCCGGTCACCCGCCGATGGTGCGCGTACACACCAAGATGGAGCCGTTTGGCGACTACCCCATCCTCGAAGCCGATGACACGCTCACCATGATCGAGCACATGGCCGGCGAACGCCAGATGGAGCGTTTCGATAAGATCCAGGACGCCGACTTCTCCTACGCCGTCGAGGGTCTGGGGCGTTTCCGTGTCAACGCCCACATGATGCGCCACGGCCCCGGCATCACCATGCGTTCCATTAAAGAAGACATCCCGCCGCTGGAGGCGTTGAACCTGCCGGAGGTGGTCAGCAAGCTCACCTACCTGCCGCGCGGCCTGGTGCTCGTCACCGGCGCGACCGGTTCGGGTAAGTCCACCACGCTCGCGGCCATGATCCAGGAGATGAACCAGCGCTACCACAAGCACGTGATCACGCTGGAAGACCCGATCGAATACGCGTTCAAGTCCGAGCTCTGCGTCATCGAGCAGCGCGAATTGGGCCAGGACGTGCCCACTTTTGCTTCGGGCCTCAAGCACGCCCTGCGTCAGGACCCCGACATCATCCTCGTGGGTGAGATGCGTGATCTGGAGACCACCAGCGCCGCGATCACCGCCGCCGAGACCGGTCACCTCGTGCTCAGCACGCTCCACACCAACTCCGCGGCCTCCACCATCGAGCGTATCGTCGACATGTACCCCGCTAACCAGCAGAACCAGATCCGTTCGCAGCTGGCCAACACGCTCCAGGCCGTGCTCTCGCAGCAGCTGTTCCAGCGCACCGACACGCCCGGCATGGTCCCCGCGCTGGAGATCCTCATCAGCACGCCGGCCGTGCGCAACCTCATCCGCGAGAGCCGCACGTTTGAAATCCCCAACGTGATCGAAACCAACCGTGCCATGGGCATGCAGGCCCTGGATAACGCGATCTCCGCGCTCTACTTCAACGGCCAGGTCTCGCGCGACGACGCGATCGCCAAGGCCGTCAACCCCGAGAAGCTGCACAAGACACTCGCCGCCTAAACACGGAAACGGACACAAAGCACACGCGCATAGGAACAGAACGATGCCACACTTCAAGTACCAACTGCAGGGCGCCGACGGGCAGACGAGCACGGGTGTGCTTTCCGCGGCCGATTCCGCCGCCGCCGCCGATCAGCTGCGCGGCAAGGGCAAGGTGCTCAACATCCAGGTCGTCGAGGGCGCCGAGAAAACCCTCGGCGAACGCCTCAAGGCCTTGAACTACACCTCCGGCCCCAGCCAGAAAGACATCCTCAACTTCACGACCCAGCTGGCCGTGATGGTGCGCGCCGGCATCAGCATCCGCGCCGCGATCGAGGGCATCGCCGAGCAGGCCGAGAACCCCAAGTTCAAGGACATGCTCGTCGACATCAAGGAAGAGGTCGAGAGCGGCAAGGCCTTCAGCGAAGCCCTGATGAAGTACCCCAGGTACTTCAACTCGCTCTACATCAACATGGTGCGAGCCTCTGAAATGTCCGGCTCGTTCGCGAAGATGCTCGACCGCATCGCCGCCTACCTCGCCCAACAGATCGAAACGCGTGCCATGGTGCGCGGCGCGATGATCTATCCCGGCACGATCGCGACCATGGCCATCGGCGTCACCATCTTCCTGCTCACCTTCGTGTTGCCGAAGTTCGGCGCGGTCTTCAAGGGCAAGGAAGACGTGCTGCCCTGGCCGACCATCTTCCTCATGCAGCTTTCGGCCTTCATGGTCCAGTACTGGTGGGCGGTCGTCGGCGGCCTGTCCGTCCTCATCTTCGGCTGCTATTTCTTCGCCAAGACCGAACAGGGCAAGCTGGCGTTCGACAAGATGAAGCTGTTCTTCCCGATCTTTCAGAAGATGTTCCGTTCGCTTTACATCAGCCGGTCGCTGCACACGATGGGCGAGCTGGTCAACGCCGGCGTCCCCATGCTCGACACGCTGGCCATCACCGGCGACATCTCCGGCAACTACTACTACCGCGGCCTGTGGCGCCGCGTGCACTCGGCCGTGAAACAGGGCAAGAAGATCGCCTTCGAGCTGCAACGCACCAGCCTCTTGCCCAAGAGCGTCGTCCAGATGGTCTCGGCCGGCGAGGAATCCGGCAAGCTCGGTGAGGTGCTCGACGAGATCAGCGCCTACTACCTCAAGCAGTTGCGCGAAGCGATCAAGACCGTCACGAGCATGATCGAACCGATCATGATCGTGGTCATGGGGTCGATCGTCGGCTTCATCGCCATGGCGATCATCCTCCCGATCTTCAAGATGAGCAGCCTGGTCAAGTAAGTGAGCGATTCACAGAGGATCAAGCGATGAAGAAGATCAACACGACAGCACACCGACCGCGGCGCGGCTTCACCCTCATCGAGGCGACCGTTGCCTCGATCATCCTCGCCCTGGCCGTGCTCTCGATCATGGCCGCCCAGCAGTCGTTCCACCAGCAGAACGACGTGGCCCAGAAGACCGGCCTCGCCCAGTCGCTGGCCAACGAGCTGCGCGAGATCACGTTGCCGATGCCCGTACACGACCCCATCACCGGCACGCTCGTGTTCGGCCCGGAAGACAACGAAACGAACTCCGACATCTACGTGATGGTCAAGAACTTCGACGACCTCGACGACTTCTACGGCCCGACCGGCAGCGGCTACAGCTTCAGCCCGCCGATCAGCGCGCTGCGCGAGCCCTTCCCCAACATGGCCGACTGGACCCAGGCGATCTCCGTCGAGAACGTCGAGTCCGACGACGTCAGTGGCTCGGCCGTCACCGCCGGCTCGACCGAGGTGCTCCGCATCACCGTCCGCGTGTTGTACGACGCGCCCGACGGCGTGACTAATCCGATCGAAATGTCCCGGCTGAGTTGGATCAGCGCGGGCAGAGCAGACTAGAGACGTGTTTCAACGACAGGGCCGCGTGATCCAGGTATGCGGCCGGACCAGTTTGTGAGGCCTCGAGTGATGACGATGAAACACAACACCCAACGAACCGGCTCCATCAGCGTGATGTCGATGCTCTTTCTGGCGATCTTCGCGTCGCTGGCCGCGGCCATGGCCATCGCCGCGCAGGGCAACCTGCTCAGCGCCGACACCCAGAAGCGCAGCCAACGATCGCTGGCCGCCTCGGAAACCGGCGTCCAGTTCGCCCGCTTCCGACTGGCACAGATCGCCAGCACGATCACCACCGGTCAGGGCGTGATCGAGGGCGCGATCGCCGACGACCTGTGGACCCAGGTCGCCAACAACCTCTACACGGTTGTCGGTGTCGAGTCGCAGTTCCTCGACAGCCCAACGATCACTTACGACACCGATGGCGTGCCGCAGCGCGTCGATCTCGGTCGTGTCGCCGTCTCCAACGCGGCCGGCGCGCCCACCTTCCGCGTCTCCTTCGAGCAGCACCCGCTGGACGGTGAGAACTACAACTCGACTTACTACCAGCGCGCGCCGTTCAATGTCGGTGGCGGTGAGAACGAGTACACCCTCGACGGCAACGCCGTCACCTCCAGCAACACGCCGACGAACAACTTCATCCGCATGACCGCCGTCGGCAACGACAACGGCCTGCAGCGCACGGTCCGTATCGACATCCGTCTCGATAAGAAGGTGCGCTTCGCCATCCTCAGCCGCAACCGCGTGATGATCGGCCGCAACGTCATCATCGACGGCCCGATCGGCAGCCGCTACACCCAGGTCTCACACCTGCACGGCCACCCCATCCAGATGCGTGACAACTTCCACGATCTCGATCCCACGCTCGACGTATGGCTGGCCGACCTCAAAGACTACCTCGCTGTTAACGACACCGACGGCGACAACCGCGTCAAAATAGAAAACCCCAACGAGTCCAGCGGCCTGGGCACCGAGCCCGGTCTGCTCGACGCCAACGGCGACGGCTACGTCGACGCCTACGACATGTTCGTCCTCAAGTACGACGCCGACAGCGACGGCGCGATCTCCGAGAGCGAGTTCACCGACGGTGGCTCTCTGATCGACTGGCAGCTCTGGCAGCTCATCAACGAGGCCAAGTACCCCGACGGCACCGAGTTCGACTGGCCCAACAAGCTGGTCAAGCTGGCCGGAGGCGGTTGGGTCGATGCGTCTGCCGACTTGGGCATGATCGATAACGACGACAACTACGCCAAGGTCAGCGGCGACGTGATCTTCAAGATCGACAAGGCCTCGTGGGAAGCCGGCGCCGCGGCCGGGCCGTACCAGGACTACTTCCGCGGCTCGATCGTCTCCGAGGAATACATCGATCCGCTCACGTTCGCAGCCGACGACTCCGATCTGACCTCGCTGCCCGCCGCGGCGTTCGACGTCTCGACCTACCGCTCGATGGCCGTCGGCGATTTCGACGCACAGGTCGCTTCGCCCACCGCCAACGACACCGGTCAGCCCACCGTCTTCACCCCGCCCGGCCCCGGCACCATCGAGCCCATCCCCTACAACTCGCCGTACCCGTACGACTACTACGTCCGCCCGGTGTACGAGAACATGGTGTTCACCAACGTGACGATCCCCAAGGGGACCAACGCGCTGTTCGTCAACTGCAAGTTCGTCGGCGTGACGTTCGTCGACACCGAGCCCCAGAACGACGATCCCAACTTCAGCTACGCCGGCATCCAGGAAGCCGACGGCTCGATGAAGTACATCGACCTGCCCGTTGATGTGGGCGGCTCGATCGTCACCGACACCAAGGCGCTGTCGAACAACATCCGCTTCCACGATTGTGCGTTCGAGGGCGTGGTGGCCGGTGAGAACACCGACGCCTACAGCCACACGCGCAACAAGCTGCAGTTCACCGGCGACACCCGCTTCGACGTCGAGGCCCCCTCGCTGTCCGACAGCGAGAAGGCCCTGTTCGAACGCAGCACCATCATGGCGCCGCAGCACTCGCTGGACATCGGTACCTTCACCGACCCGACCAGCGGCAGCGAGATCACCTATCTCGACGGCACGATCGTCGCTGGCGTGATGGACATTCGCGGCCAGGCCGTCGTCGACGGCACGCTGATCTCGACCTACGAGCCGATCCCCGGCGAGGGCGTGCTCAAAGAGGGCGGCAACCCCGCCAACTTCAACACCACGCTCGGTTACTTCGAGTCGACCTCCGGTGTCAGCGAAGCCGAGATGCCCTCCGGTGGCTACGGCAAGATCATCATCCGCTACGCCCCGGACCGCGCCATGCCCTAC
>JANQJT010000006.1 GCA_028281485.1 Phycisphaeraceae bacterium | reverse complement strand
TGGAAGACCGCCGACGTGCCGCAGGTGATGCTGAACAAGGCCGTGGGCTTCATGGACGACAGCGTGACCAGCGACCCGACGGCGCCGTTCTTCCTGCACTACAACTCGGTGGCGGGTCACTGGCCCTACGTGGCGCCGCAGGGCAACGTGATCGAGGTGGACATCAACGGCGACGGTGATTTTCTTGACGCCGGCGAGACACACGCGATCGACGGGTACGACGGCACGGGCCCCGCGCCCGACGACCTGGGCACGGAGTCGATGCAGATGGTGAGCGTGTCGGACGCCGAGGTGGGCGTGATCATGTCTTACCTGGAGCAGACCGACGACCCGCGCAACCCGGGGCACAAGCTGATCGACAACACGATGATCATCTACACGTCGGACAACGGCGGCATCGGGCCGAACTACACGAACCAGCACGGCCCGCTGGACCGCGACGAGTGGGATGTGTATCAGCACGATTCGACGGCGGGGTTGCGTGAGAACAAGGCGTATTACTACGAGGGTGGTCACCGCGTGCCGTTTATCGTGCAGTACAACGGCGTGATCGAGGCGGGCGCGGTGCGTGACCAGCGCATCTCGAACATCGACCTGATGGGCACGCTGGCGGGTCTGACCGGTCAGTCGCTGATCGACCAGGGCCAGGGCAGCCACAACCTGATGCCGGTTTTCAACGGCGAGCGTGATGACAGCGATCCGATCCGTGACAACACGGTGGTCGAGGATACGGGCGGCGCGTCGGACGGCGTGAGTCGCAAGCTGTATTACGAAGGCAACTGGAAGCTGACGTTGGGGACGAACGCGACGAACCCGAGCATCTTCGGGTTCCATGACCTGGGTGCGGACCCCGGTGAGTTGAACGATCTGTCGGGCAGCAGCGACCCGGGGATCCAGCAATTGATGACGGACATGCGGACGCGATACCTGGCGGAGCGTGCGGCGACGCGCATGGCGCCGGTGTTTATCGGTAACAACTCGTCGGTGACGGTGGACCAGGTGGCGGGCTACGGCGACGTAGACGTCGAGGGAACAATGGAAGGCAACGGCACGATTGATGGGGACCTGGATGCGAACAACGGCGCAACCGTTCGCATCTCGGACCTGTCGGGCGGTACGGTGCTGAATACGACGATCAACCCGACGCAGGACATCTCGATCCGCGACGGTGTACCGACTTCGAATTGGAACTCGCAGCGCACGGCGGTGGGGCTGACCAACCAGAACGGCTTGGCGCGTGGGGCGCTGGAGTTTGACCTGACGGCGGCGGGTCTGCCGGTGGGCGCGTCGGTGATCGATGTAGAGGTGGTGTTTACGCAGGGCTTCTCTTGGGCGCCGGCGGTGAGCAGCAGCCCGACGATCGAGTTTTATCCGCTGATCGGCGACTTTGACGAGGCGACGGCCACGTGGAACGAGTCATCGACGGGTGTGGGGTGGACGACACCGGGCGGTGACTACGACGGCGGGTCTTTGTTGGGAACGATCACGGGGTTCGATCCCGACACGATCAACGGCGGCGATACGCTGACGCTCAACGACGCGACGTTTACCGCGGACGTGATCGCGAACCTGAGTGAGACGGCGTACCGGCTGTTCATGAAGTACGACAGCGTGAGCGAGGGGGCTGTTGCGCCGAACTACAACTCGCTGTGGCTGAACTCGAACCAGGCGGGCGCGTCGAACCCGGTCCAGATGGTGCTGAGGTACACGCTGCCGGTGAATGGGCGTTTGCTGAGTGTGACCGGTGAGTTCACGTCACGTGACGGTTCGACGCTGGAGGTGGACCTGGGCGCGGGTGGCACGGGGGGTACGGATCACGATCAGCTTGCTGTGACGGGCGCGGCGGTGCTCAAGGGCGGCGGGCTGGACGTGGTGCTGGATGGCGGTTTTGCGCCGGCGCTGGGCGATACGTT
>JANQJT010000291.1 GCA_028281485.1 Phycisphaeraceae bacterium | reverse complement strand
GTCGTACAGCAACGACTGTTGGTCGATAAATCGATTAGACCCCCCAAAAAACCGCCTATTCGGCGGTTTTTTTGTGTTGGGATTTCCGAAACGCGGGCTCTGGTGAGCGTGTAGAAGGCGGGTTTGGACTGAACTCCGTCGCATACAAAACGCCGTTGTCGCTGAACCAACGGTTCATTGCCTTTTGACACACAAAACCACGCTCATCTCGAGCGGGGTTGTTCTATGGCATCATGGTGGAGTTGTTGTGACCGTTACTCGGCCCGTGCCACGAGGATCGTGCGGTCGTCCTCGGCGTCCCGGCCCCGACCGAAGTCGTTGACCTCGTCCAGCACCGCGTCGATCAGGCCGCGCGCCGTCAGGGCGCAGTTGGCCAGCACGCCGTCGAGCCGCTCGATGCCGAACATCTCGTGTTCGTGGTTGAACGTCTCGGTGATGCCATCGGTGTAGAACACGATCTGGTCACCGGGGCTGAGCGACAGCGTGGCGTGGGGGTATTCGTGGTCTTCGAGGATGCCCAGGGGCACGCCGCCGGCCTCGTTGAGCAGGAGCATCGAGCCGTCCGTGCACCGCTTCAGCCGCGGCGCGGGGTGGCCGGCCGAGCTGTAGGTGATCGTGCGCTGGGCCGGGTCGTAGATGCCGAAGAACGCGGTGACGAACGCGCCGGAGTTGGAGGTGTACCTTCGGGCGAGGTGTTTGTTGACGTATTCGAGCAGGTGGCCGGGCGTGTCCATCTCGCCGGTGCGCGTGTGGGCGAGCGTGTGGGTGATGGCCATGATGACGGCGGCGGGGCTGCCGTGGCCGGAGACGTCGGCGATGAGGATGCCCCAGCGGTCGTCGGAAAGGGGGAAGAAGTCGTAGTAGTCACCGCCGGCGTGCGCGGCGGGCTGGTAGTAGGCGGCGATGTCCAGGCCGGGGATGCTCGGCAGGTCCTCGGGCAGCAGGGAGAGCTGGATGTCGCTGATCGCTTTCATCTCGCGGTCGACGATGCCGTACGCCTCGCGCAGCTTCTCGTTGAGCACCAGGTTGTGCGTGGCCCGGCCGAACAGGTTGGTCGTCCACACCATCTGCGGCAGCAGCTCGAGATCGAACCCGTCCGGCTCGCGGAAGAGCATGACGATCATGTTCTTCGATTCGCCCTCGTCGAAGACCGGCACGGCCACGAGCAGGCGGTAGCCGCTGATGTACGGCGCCGACGGGTCGTCGTCGGCGACCTCGAAGTCGCGCAGCACGTGGGTCTGGTTGCTGTAGGTCAGTTCGCTGAGCAGGCCGCCGCTCAGCACGGGGAGCTTGTGGCGCTGGCGGAACGGGTTGATCTTGACCGTGTTGTCCTTGCCGATCTGGTCGCGCGCCACAATGACGTTGGGCGCGGTCACGCCGCGACGTGTGATCGACAGGAAACGGTCGGTGTCGAGCGTCTGACGGGTGCGCTTGGAGTAGATGTGGGTCATGTCCTCGGGCGTGGTCTGCATGCTCACCAGCCGCATCGTCTCGACGATGTGGTCGAGCCGCTGCTGCCAGTCGCCCGTGTCGGTCTGGATGGAGTTGTCGGCCTGTGTCATGGTGTATGCGTCTTGGATAACCTTTTCAGTCAATAGGTTACCCGCTGGGGCGTTTTGATTCCCGCTTAATTTCGCCGGGTTGCTGGCGCTTCTTGCGATCGAGCGTTTCGCCGCGAACGACGGTGCGTTTGCCGAACTTCTCGGTGATGGCGTCGAGCGTGGCGTCGACGCGTCGGTTGCGTTGGCGGTCGGCCTGGTCGTACAGGCCGAGCTGGCCCGCGCCTTCGATCAGGGCCCCGGCCGAGCAGCCGATCAACCGCACGGGTTGGAACTGCTTGTCCGCCCACTGGTCGAACAGGTCCTTGGCGTGTTCCCAGAGCTGCGCGGTGGTGTCGGTGGGGCGGTCGAGCGTGGCCGATCGCGAGATGGTCTTGAAATCACCGAAGCGGATCTTCAGTGTGACGCGACCTGCGCTGAGCCCGCGCCTGCGCAGGCGCCATCCGATCTGTTCGACGTGATCCAGCAGCACACGCCGGACCTCGGCCGGGTCCGTGAGGTCTTCGCCGAACGTTTGTTCGTGGCCGATGCTCTTGGCGCTGTGGTCGGGGACGACGGGGCGATAGTCGATGCCGCGTGCGAGCTGTTGGAATCGCGTCGCCTCGCTGCCGAAGAATCGCTTCATCCACTCGTCGGGCATGCGTGCCAGGTCGCCCACGGTCTTGACGCCGCGCTGGATCATGTGCTTCTCGCTGATCTTGCCGATGCCCCACATGCGTCCGATGGGCAGCTGCGCGAGCCACGCCTCGGCGTCGTTGGCTGCGACGATCGTCACCCCGTCAGGCTTGTTGTGATCGCTGGCGAGCTTGGCGAGAAACTTGTTGGGCGCCACGCCCACCGACGCGGTCAGCGAGAGGTTGGCGTATATAGTCTTCCGCAGTTTTTCTGCAGCAGCTTCCGGGGGGCCCATGAGACGCTCGGTGCCGGTCATGTCGATGAACGCCTCGTCCACGCTCAGCGGCTCGACGGTGGGGCTGAAGTCGGCCAGCGTGTCGAACAGCTTGCCGCTCATCTCGCGGATGCGCTTGCCGGGCACGCCGACCACGATCGCCTGCGGGCACTGGCGCAGGGCCTGGCTCATGGGCATGGCGCTGCGACAGCCGAACGGCCTTGCTTCGTAGCTGGCCGCGGTGACCACGCTCCTCGGCCCCGTCCCACCCACAAGCACCGGCTTGCCCCGCAGGCTCGGATCGTCCAGCTGCGCGATCGACGCGAAGAACGCGTCCATGTCGACGTGGAAGATGACGCGGTGGGCTGGCATGACCCACATTGTACGCCACGCCCGCCACGTCGTAGAATCCCGTCATATGCTCAGCCAGGTGCACAGTTACGTGCTCCAAGGCATCGAGGCGATCGGCTGTGAGATCGAGGTCGATGTCGCGGATAGGGGGCTGGCGAAGACGACGATCGTCGGACTTCCGGACGCCTCGGTGAAGGAATCGATCGAGCGGGTACACTCGGCGATCTCCAACTGCGGCTATCCCTTTCCCATGTCCCGCCTGCTGGTCTCGCTCGCTCCCGCTGATGTGCGTAAGGAAGGCCCCGTCTACGACCTGCCCATCGCGGCGGGATTGCTGCTGGCCAACCAGACCATTCAAACCCAGAAACACAAACGCCTGATGTTCGCCGGTGAGCTGGCGCTCGATGGCCGGTTGCGCCCGATCAAGGGCGCGATCTCGCTGGCGGTGCTGGCGACGAAGATGGGTATGGACGGGATCGTGTTGCCGCTGGCCAACGCGCCCGAGGCCGCGGCGGCGGCGGGCATCGAGGTCTACCCGGCCGACTCGCTGGCGACGGTCGTGGCGTTTCTCAACGAGCTACACGAGATCGAGCCGCAACCGATGATCGACGCCGAGCGCGTGCTGGCACAGGTCGCGCCGGAGGTGGACTTCGCCGACGTGCGCGGCCAGGAGGCGGCCAAGCGCGCCCTCATCATCGCCGCGGCCGGCGGGCACAACATCCTCATGCTCGGACCGGCGGGCACGGGCAAGACCATGATGGCGCGCGCCATGGCCGGCATCCTACCGCCGCTCAGTCGCGAAGAGGCGCTGGACACGACGAGCATCTATTCCGCGGCGGGCCTGATGAACGGCGGTGAGGCGCTGCTGCACCATCGGCCCTACCGCAGCCCGCACCACACCGCCAGCGCACCGGCCCTCATCGGCGGCGGCACCATCCCGCGTCCCGGCGAGGTCTCGCTGGCGCACAACGGCGTGCTGTTTCTCGATGAGCTGCCGGAGTTCAACCGCACCGTGCTGGAGACCCTGCGTCAGCCGCTCGAAGACGGCGTGGTTACGATCGCCCGCGCCCACGCGTCGATCCGTTTCCCCGCGCGGTTCATGCTCGTGGCGGCGATGAACCCCACGCCCGGCGGCGACTTCGCGACGGACGAGGCGTCGCTGCGTGAGATGGATCGCTACCTGTCGCGCATCAGCGGGCCGCTGGTGGATCGGATCGATCTGCACGTGGAGGTGCCGCGTGTGCCGTACAAGCAGCTGGCGGGCGAACCCAACGGCACGAACAGCGAGCAGATGCGACAGGCGGTGATGGAGGCGCGGCGCATCCAGGCCGAACGGAACGGCGGCACGATCGAGACGAACGCGACGCTGAGCGGTCGGATGTTGGACCGACTGGCGGAGTTGGATGACCAGGGCAGGGAGCTGATGCGACAGGCGATGCACGAGTTGGGTCTCAGCGCCCGGGCGTACGACAAGGTCCGTCGCATCGCGCGTACGATCGCCGATATCGAGGGCAGCGAACACGTGAAGATCCATCACCTGTCTGAGGCGATTCAGTATCGCTTGCTGGATCGCAATCGATAAACACGTTGTGAGTAGATTGGGGCTTAGTCTTGCCGCTGTCTTGCGAGATGGGGAGGTTGTGGCACAGGCAAAGGCAGCGCGTTGTCGATCGCGGGTGGGGGTATGAAATAGTCGGGTGATGTGACGGGGGCGGCGACGATGGGTTCGGTGGCGGGGCGCGCGGCGCGGCGGTCGAGCGCGCGGTTGAGGGCTGCGGCGTAGAGGCGTTTCAACCCCGTGTGTTGCGTGTTGCAGAACCACGCGTCGCGCAGGTCCCAGCCGGTCTTGATCTTCTCGTTGAGCGGCGGGTTGTAGATCTCGTGAATACCCACTGCCGGGTAGACGGTGATCTCGCCGGCGTAGACACGGTCGCCGTTGAGCATGAAGTCGACGCGCACGTAATCCACGCCGATGCTCAGTTGCTTGGCGTACTCGACCATGCGTCTGTATGGCGTAGTGATGTCCATGTCTTCGGGCAGGTGGGCGAAGGGGGCGCCTTCCAGATCGTTTGGGCCGGGGATGGCGTTGCAGTGTTCATCGACGTACACCGCCCACATGTTGTCCAGCTTGTTGTGACCGACGACGCAGCCGGCGATGAACGCGCCGTTGCTCACGCGGAAGTTCACATCCAGCAGGTCTGCTCCGGCGTCGCCGATTGTTTTCTCAACAAACAGCTTGGGCGGCACCTGCGAGTAGGACCAGACGTACTTGTCTTCGCCGTGGCGCGAGCGCATCCAGGCATCGGTTTTCTCGATCAGGTCGTCGCGGTCAAATCGGCCGGCGCAGATGGGGTAGTTGTGATTGTAGCCGTGGTTGGTCTTGACGAAGACGTCACCGGTCAGGTGCTGATCGGGGATGTCGGCTGCGTTTTGGCCGACCCACAGCGTCTCGGGGGCTTCGAGGTCTCCGCAGCGCTGTTGGCAGTACTCCTTGGTCGCCAGCTTGTCGGTGAAGGTGACGAACATCGGGTTGTGGTCGAACAGCCTGCGCCAGAGCATGCGTTCGGTGTAGCTGTCGGGACAGGCGACATTGGGCAGGCGGTGCTGGCGGCGGATGTGATCCCACACCGGCTTGGGCCAGCGCACGTAGACGTAGATATTGGTGATCCAGAGGATCAGTTGTGTAGTCATCGCGACGCACGGCCTCGCCTGATGGTTCGAATTGATTGTGCGTTCTGTCGAACGGTTACCACAGTCACCATCGGCAAAACGCGGGTGCGGTATAAGCGGCGTGACTTTTTGTGGAGATGGGGCAGGTGGCGCGATCCTGCGAAGACGCGAGATTTGTTTGTAAGCTGTTTTGGGGTGTTTCAAGGCGGATCGCGTGCAACGTTTGCATTGAGCCGATGGCGAGCGTCTGGTCTGATAATGGACTTGTGGGTTATCTCCCACGGCACTTACAATGAGGGCTCTTGGGTCGTGCTCAGATTCTTAACCACTTCTGGAAGAACGCCATGAACATGAAGATGAAACTTGTCGGTCTGTGTCTTGCGATGTGTCTGTCTGCCGCCGCCTGGGCGGGTGAGAAAGCCGTGGAGCGTCCGCTGCCGCAGGTGTTCTTTAACGAGAACACGGTGCTGGTCGCCCACCTGAATCTTGAGGCGATCACCTCGCAGCGCATCATCGACGCGATCGTCGCGATCGTTCCCGCCGAGCACCGACAGGACTTGGACATCGAAGAGATGCGCGGGCAGCTGGGCATGCTCGACGCCATGTTCGGCCAGCTCAAGCAGCTGGGCGTGACACGCGCAACGTCCATCTCCATCTCCAAGAGCAGTGAAGACATGAACGAGATGGCCAACTACCTGCTCGTGCCGGTCAGCGCCTCGCTGAACGCCGATCAGAAGGCGCAGCTCACGCAGATGCTCAACGGCATCGGCCAGATGGGCGGCATGCGCGCCGAGCCGTATTCCAACTGGATCGTCCTGCACGCCGAGCCGTCGCTGCCGCAGGAGAGCATGGACATGAGCATGCGCGACGCGCCGTTCAACGACGCGCTGAAGATCAATCCCGACCACGACATCGCGCTGGTGTTTGTGCCGACGACGGCGATGGTGAAGGCGATGAAGCAGGGCATGGCCGAGGCCGCCGCCGAGGCCGAGGGCGAGGCGCAGGACGAGGTCGCCGACCTGGGCGTGCTGGCCGAGAGCGAGTGGTACTACGTGTCGGTCGTGCTCGGCGGCAACCCCGAGCTGTACATGAGCACGCGTGCGAAGTCGCCGGCCAAGGCCACGCAGTTCGCCGGCGCCTGGGACCGCGCCCTGCGCGCGATGAAGGACGCGGCCCGCAAGGAGCTGGCCGAGGACCTGGCAGAAGCAAAGAAGGACAAGCACGAACGCGACATCGATTACGATCCGGCCAACTACGACCCGGCCCCCATCGACGCGATGATCGATTCGCTCGACGCCGAGTCGAAGGACACCCGCATGGTCATCCACATGACCCGCGGCGAGATGAAGACCTTCGTCAACGGCGTGATCGTCTCGGTCGAACGCCTGATGGACGACCTGTTCTCGTTCTGATCCAACTCTGAAACTCACTGATCCGCATAAGGAAACAGAAGATGAAGACCGCACGCAAACTACAACACGTCATGCTGGCCGCGATGCTCGCTGTTTTGGTTGCGGCAACGAACGCCCACGCCGGGCTGGACCCGGACGTCGACGAGGACCTGCAGTGGGCGATCGGCCAGGTTCTGCTGAACACCCTCAAGGGACACGAGGTCGACGGCGGGCCCTCGACGGAGCTGATGGAGAAGTTCCACAACGACGGCGAGAACCAGATCGGCAAGTCCTGGGGCTACCGGGCGAACGTCGAATCCAGCAAGGTCGACGGTCAGCCGGTCATGGTCTACATGTCCATCACGCTGATCGACGAAAGCTACGAGATGACGCCGAACCAGAAGGCGAACTGGAAGAAGCACGGCAAGGGCACGGACAGCGAAACGGGTGCTGATGTCGCCTGGATGGCGTCGACGTCCGGTGACGTGCGACGCCACCGCACTTACTACCGCCTGCACCGCGACGGCATCCGCATGAACATGGAGTTCACGCGTGCGGGTAACGACGACGCGGACACCGCCATCAAAAAGAGCATCGACAACTGGCGTTCGTTCTACGGCTACGCCGAGAA
>JANQJT010000289.1 GCA_028281485.1 Phycisphaeraceae bacterium | reverse complement strand
GGTGGAGGATCGCGATCTGCACGCGAGCGCGGACGGTCTCGGCGATGATGGTGTGTTGCACAGCGGTGCGGTTGGCCTCGCTGGTGCGCAGGTCGAACTCGGCGCCGCGTTGCTGACTGCGGAGCCGACCGAACAGGTCGACCTGCCAGCTGACGGTGCCGCCGGCGTTTAATGTGTTGGATTGCGTCCGCACGCGACCGCTGGGCAGGGGGAAGTTGGAGCTGTCGCGTGTGAACCCCAAGTTGCCCGAGACCTGCGGCAGACGCTGGCCCTGTGCCACAGCCAGCAGCGCCCGCGCTTCAAGCGCGCGTGCGCCGGCGGCTTGCAGGTCCGCGTTGTTGGCTAGCGCCAGCATGACCAGTTGGTTGGTCTGCTCGTCGTTGAACGTTTCCCACCAGCGTGCCACCTCGACCGGTGCGGTGGGATCGACGCCGGTGAACGCGCTGTCCGGGCCCACCGTGGTGGCGGGGGGGACCTGCGCGGCCCGGTCGCAGCCGACGGCGACGACCACGGCGAGTGTAAGTGTGACCCTGACTATCCTGCGTTGCATCAGTGTGCCCCGTGATTGAGGTAATTCCGTGTGCCGGCCACCGAGAAGCAGACGATGTGTTCCACCATCCGTGTGTGATCGAGGATCGGCGATTCGTTGCGGCCGGCCAATTCGTACATGCGTGCGCTCTGCACGACAAACATCAGTTGCCCCACCAGCGAGTTCAGGCTCAGCTGCTTGTGTTCCTGGGCGAGGCCCGGGCAGGTCCTGTCGTAGCCTTCGAACATCTGCTTCGACAGCGGATCGATCAGTTCCGAGAAGAACATGTCGCTGGGCAGCAGGGGCATGTTGCATTCGCGGTGGAATAGCAGCATCAGAAGTCGGCCGCGCTGGTCTTCGACGAGCGGCTTGAGGAACGCGACGCTGAACGCGGTCAGCAGGTCCTCGAGCGTGGGCGCTTCTTGATCGAGCACCTGCTGCACGTAAGCCATGCGGTACTCGCGGAGATCGGTCAGGGCGCGTTTGAACACCTCGGCGTATAGGTTTTCCTTCCCGCCGAAGTGGTAGTTGATGCTGGCGAGGTTGCAGTCGGCGGCGGCGGTGATGTCGCGAACCGACGTCTCGGCGTAGCTCTGCTCGGCGAAGAGCAGCTCTGCGGTGTCCAGCAGCTTCTGCTTGGTGGTATCGCCCGCGGAGGTCGGCGCGGCGTGCGCGGATCCGAAGGTCGGGCCCGGTGGGGTGGTGATAGATGGCTGATTCATGGTAATGGCCTCTTTGACGAAGGTATCGGGCGAACGTTCGTCAGAAACAATCATATAAAACAATTGTTTTTAAGTCAAACAATCGTATGTTTAATTTTTATTTGTTTTAAGTGCTTTGTTTTCAAATGAATGTGATTTATTTGATGCTATGGCGAGACCTATGGGACGTTCGTAGCGCCTAGCTGGGGATAGGAGATTGGACCGGTACTCAGGCGGTCGGCACGCGGTCGAGATCGATCGTGACCGCCTTGCCGGCGACCTTGATCTGACGCGCGGCGTCGGACAGATCGCTTTCGGCGACCATCTCGGTGGCTAGCGTCTCGGTGCGGATGTAATCGGCGAAGTCGGTCAGCGACGCGGCCACCTGGTCGTCGGTGGTCTGGTAGCGCAGGACAATGCGGTCCATAACATCCAGCTCCCGATCCTTGCGATAGGTCTGCACGCCGCGGACGAAGTCACGCGCCATGCCCTCGCGGGCCAGCGCCTCGTCGATCGTGGTATCCAGCGCGACAAACGCGCCGCCCTCGAACAACACCGCCAGATTGTCCGGTCCCTCGTAGCTGATCAGCACGTCCTCACCGGTCAGCTCCACGGCCTCGCCGTCGACTGTCACGGGGAAGGGCTTGCCCGCACCGATCGCGGCGTTGATTGTTTCTGCGTCGGCCGAGGTGATCGCGTTCTGGATGGCCTTGGCTTGCGAGCCGTACTTCGGACCGAGCGTTTTGAAGTTCGGCTTGACCTGCACGCTGACCAGGCCATCGGTCGAGTCGATCAATTCGAGCTTCTTAACGTTGAGTTCTTCCAGCAGCTGGTTTCGCAGTTCATCGATGCCGAGTGCCGCGGTCTCGGCTTCGGTCTCGGCCTTGACCAGCAGTCGGCCGAGCGGCTGACGGATCTTCAGGTTGTTTTCGTTGCGCAGTCGCAGCCCGAGGTTCTTGTAGCGCACGACCGCGTCGATGCGCGCTTCGAGCGTTTCGTCCACGCTCGACGCGTCGTATTGCGGGTAGTCGGTCAGGTGGATCGACTCGGGCGCATCGGGGTTCACGCGGCGTTCGAGGTTCTGGTAGATGTCCTCGGTGAGGAACGGGAGGATCGGCGCCATCAGGCGGTTGAGCCCGGTCAGCACGCCGTAGAGCGTGGCGTAGGCTGAAAGCTTGTCGTTGTCGGAATCGCTCTTCCAGAAGCGTCGGCGGGATCGCCGCAGGTACCAGCTGGACAGCTCGTCGAGGAACCGCTCGAAGGGGCCGGCGATCTGGTGAATCTCGACCTGCTCGAACGACTGCCGCGCGGTCTGCACGAGGCGTTGGTACTTGCACCACACCCAGCGGTCGAGCTCGCTGCGCTCGGCCAGCGGGATGTCGAGTTGGTCGGGGGTGATCCGGTCGACCTCGGCGTAGGTGACGAAGAAGCTGTAGCAGTTCCACCACGTCAGCAGCTTGCGCATCACCGCCTCGTCGAGGTGGAGGCGTTTGGGGTCGCGGTCGGGGCCGATGTTGGGGAAGTTGAGGTTGGACGACGGGTTCTGTGCCGCGTAGAAGTAGCGCATCACGTCGGCGCCGATCGTCTCCGCTGCGGCGTTGAACTCGATGGAGTTGCCGGTCGACTTGTGCATCTCCTGGCCGTCTTCGTCGCGCACCAGCGCGTGGCCGAGCAGCGTCTTAAATGGCGCGACGACCTTCGACTCGCCGTCTTCGGTGCGGTCGGCCCAGCGGTCGTCCTGCATCATCGTGTTCATCGCCAGCAGCGCGTAGAACCAGTTGCGGAACTGACCGGGGAAACACTCGAGCACGAGATCGGTGGGGAACCATTTCTCCCAGTGCTCGCGATCGTTGCGGAAATCGAGCGTGGAATACGGCACGATGCCCGCGTCAAGCCAGGGGTTGCCCACATCGGGCACGCGGTTCGCATTGCAGCCGCACTTCTCGCACTTGATCTTGACCGCGTCTACCCAGGGCCGGTGCGGTGTGTTGCCGTCGAAAAGCTCCCAGCCCTCCAGCGCCTTGGCCTTCAGCTCTTCCTTGCTGCCGATCACGGTAAACCAGTCGCAGCGCTTTTCGGGGTCGGGGTGGTCGTGGTTCTCGCACTGCCAGATCGGTAGCGCCAGGCCCCAGTAGCGCTTCTTGGAGATCATCCAGTCGCCCATGTTGTGCAGCCAATCCAACTCGAGCTGTTTGCCGTAGTCCGGCACCCACTTGATCTGGTCGACCGTCTTGATGATCTCGTCCCGCCACTCCATGTCGATGTACCACTCTTCGACCAGTCGATAGACGATCGCCGTGCCGCAACGCCAGCAGTGCGCGTAGCGGTGGGGGTAGCGCTCGGCGCCGACGAGGAGCTGTTTTTCTTTGAGCGAGGCGGCGATATCGTCGCCGACCTCTTCGGCGGAGCGGCCGGTGAACGCACCGAAGCCCTCGACGTAGTGGCCGCTGTCGTTGAGCGGGCTGATGGCGACCAGGCCGTGCACCTTGCTCAGCTCGTAGTCTTCCTTACCGCAGCCGGGCGCGATGTGGACGATGCCCGTACCCTCGCTGCCGGAGACGTCTTCCCAGGGGATGACGCGGTGGCACTTGGTGGCGTGCGTGTCCATCAGTTTTTCGTTGGGGTAGGGAACGCCGCCGGGCTTGGATTGCGCGTCGAGCTCGTCGAACGGGCCGGTGAAGGTCCAGCCGATCATCTGCTCGCCCTTGATGACCTCGAGCACCTCCGGCTCGCCGTGCTGCTTGAGGATGGATTGCAGCCCGGCCAGCTTGACCGTCTTGGTCTTCTTGCCCTGCGGGGTGGTTTCTTCCACGTTGACGCGGCGCTGGTTCTCGTAGTTGTCCTTGCCGACGTAGTAGATGTGGTCGCCGGCCCGGACCTTGACGTATTCCATCTCCGGGTTCACCGCGGCGGCCACGTTGGCGGTCAGCGTCCACGGCGTGGTGGTCCAGACCATCAACGACTCACCGGGCCGATCGATCAGGTCGAAGCGCACGAACACCGACAGGTGCTCGACCCACTTGTAGCCCTCGTGCAGCTCCATCTGCGACAGGCCCACCTCACAACGCGGGCACCAGGGCATCACGTCGAAGTCTTTATAGATGTAGCCACGCTCGAAGCAGCGTTTCAGGAAGCTCCAGATGGTGTAGTTGTTCTCCTCGGACATAGTGAAGTAGGAGTTGTCCCAATCCATCCAGTAGCCGAGTCGCTTGGACTGTTCGGTCTGCACCTCGGAGAACTTGCGGACGCGGTCCTTGCAGTCGTTGACGAAGTTCGCCACGCCGTAGGTTTCGATGTCACGCTTGCTGTCGAAACCGAGTTGCTTTTCGACCTCGACCTCGACCCACAGGCCCTGGCAGTCGAACCCGTTCTGGTAGCGCATGTTCTTGCCGTTCATGGCGTGGTAGCGATGGAACATGTCCTTGAGGCTTCGGCCCCAAGCGTGGTGCACGCCCATGGGGTTGTTGGCGGTGATGGGACCGTCCATGAACGGCCAGCGCTCGCCGTCGGCGTTCTTGGCGCGGAGCTTGTTGAAAATATCGCCGTCCGCCCAGAGCCGGAGCATGCGCTGCTCGAGTTCGGGGAAGTTCGGTCGCTTTTCTGGAGACTCATACAGGGCCATCAACATCGCTCCTCGGGCTGAAACGGCGGTTGGGGCCGGTCGGGACCGCCCACCAAAACGCTAGATAGTAGGCTCTTTTCGGGCTCAGACAACCGCCGGGTCGAGGGGCGATTTAGGAGCCGCAGATGTCTATTGAACCGGTTGGGCAGTATCGTGCGTCTTGATGGTCGTCGGTTGTTGTTACGAAACGATTGGGAGCCCGATGGACGGACGAAATCTAACGATGGGTGTCGTGGCGCTGGGGTGTTTCAGCGGCGCGGCGATGGGCCAAGTGCCGGAGCTGGTCGATTCGCCGGGCCGGACGATTTATCTCCGGCACTGCGCCTCGTGTCACGGCCGCAACCTCACCGGCGGCAACGCCCAGTCCATGGCGGACGGCGTCTGGCAGTTCGGGGCGTCGCGCAACCTGATGTTCCGCAACATCAAGTTCGGCATCTCCTCGGTGGGCATGCCCGATTACCAGGACGCATTGTCGAATCGGGAAATCAACCAGGTGATCGACTACATCCTCGATGAGGGCAAGCAGGCCGGCGCGACGCGGCCGCCGATTCCCGAGTCGCTGCAGACGCGTGACTACGACGTGATCGTCGAGACCTGGATCGATGGCGACCTGTCGATCCCGTGGGCGCTGACGTTTGTCGATGACGACTCGGCGCTGCTGACCGAGCGGCCGGGTCGACTACGTCTGATCACCGATGGCAGGCTGCACCCCGAGCCCATCCGTGACACGCCCGAGGTGTTGCACGCGGGGCAGGGCGGGTTGATGGATGTCGCGGTCGATCCGAACTACGAAGAGAACGGCTGGGTCTACCTCAGCTACAGCCACGCGCTGGGCGAGCACGATGGGGAGGGGCGCGACAACAGACCGGCGATGACGCGCATCGTGCGCGGCCGGATCAAGGACCATCGCTGGGTAGATCATGAGGTGCTGTATGAAGCGCCGCACAACACGTATCGCAGCTCGCGTCACCACTACGGCAGCCGCATCGCCTTCGACCACGATGGCTATCTCTACTTCACCATCGGCGACCGCGGTGCACGCCCCGACGCCCAGCAACTCGATCGGCCCAACGGCAAGGTCCACCGCATCACATCGGACGGTTCGATCCCAACTGACAACCCGTTCCGCAGCGACCCGCGCGTGCTGCCCTCGATCTGGTCCTACGGCCACCGCAACCCGCAGGGCCTGGCCACGCACCCAAGCACCGGCGAGATCTGGTCAACCGAGCACGGCCCGATGGGCGGCGACGAACTCAACCTGCTCCCGCCCGGCGCGAACTACGGCTGGCCGACCATTTCATACGGCATCAACTACAACGGTCGCGAGATCACCGACAAGCAGGTGCAGGAGGGGATGTTGCAACCGGTGCTGTACTGGACGCCTTCGATCGCGGTGTGTGGGATGGATTTCATGCGCGGTGATGAGTTTCCCCGCTGGCGGGATCACCTGTTTGTGACGGGGTTGGGTTACGAAGAGGTGCGACGGCTGAACATCATGGACGGTCGCGTGATCTACCAGGAGGTGATCCTGAAGGGCGCGGGGCGTGTGCGTGACATCGCGTGCGGGCCGGACGGTAGGATTTACGTGGTGTTGAACAGCCCGGACGTGGTGCTGGTCTTGCGCAACGGCGGACGTGTGCTGCGGCAGTGAGCCGATCGGCGCATTAAAAAATGCCTCCCGAAGGACTCGAACCTTCAACCCGCTGATTAAGAGTCAGCTGCTCTGCCAATTGAGCTAGGGAGGCGGGTAAACGAAGCATCTTAACGGTGCGTGGCGGGTCGTCAAGATCGTGGTCGATCCGGGCGGGGGGCTCTGATAAACTCTTTCGCCCTGTTGTGATCGCGAGTTCATGCGGGCAGCCGCGGGCGTGGCGAAATTGGCAGACGCGCCAGATTTAGGTTCTGGTGGGGTAAAACCCGTACAGGTTCGAGTCCTGTCGCCCGCATTTCCGTTTTCGGGGCCACGTGAAAACTCGGCGCAAGAAAAAACCCGGCCTGGGGCCGGGTTTGTTTGTGTGGAGGATTCGGTCGATCAGTCCTTCGCCGGCGCGATTCGGAAACCGAACTCGATCGGCTCGTTGCTCTTGAGGTAGTAACCCGAGTGGGTGCGCGCGCCCCAGGAGTTGTCGCCGCCCACGCCGATGATCTTCCAGTCGACGAAGACCGTGTTCATCTCGCGACGGGGCAGGTGGATCGGGTGGCTGGCGGCCTTGACGTCCGACAGCGTGTAGGGCCAGACCGAGAAGCTCAGGGGCTTGTCACCGGTGACGGTGACGCCGGCGGAGCCGTTGCTGAGCGTGAAGTGACGCGTGTCGGTGCGGTTGCCGTGGTCCTGCGGCTTGGCGTAGTTGTGAACCATCTGCTCGACGGTCTTCTCGTACACGGCCAACTCCGCGCCGGTCTTGCGATCCCAGTAGCTCTCGTGTGGTCCGCGACCGTACCAGGCCACGTCGTTGAGCTCACGGGGTACGGCGAAGGTAAAGCCGAAACGGGGCAGCTTGGCCGGGTGGTTGCCGTCGCCGGGCTTGTAGCTGGCGGCCACGTGGATGGCGCCGCTGCCGTCGATGGTGTACTTGACGTC
>JANQJT010000222.1 GCA_028281485.1 Phycisphaeraceae bacterium | reverse complement strand
ACTCGCGCTGGCGCGAGACCGCCGCCTGGATCAGCCGGCCGAAGAGCACCCCGACGAACCCGACCACGATCAGCGTCAGCCCGAGGATGGCGATCACGGCGAGGGCCTTGCCGTCCTTCCGCCCCCGTCCGCCGCCGGAATAGAACGCCGTGCGCAGCGCGACGCGTCCGAGCACGCCCAGCACGATGATGCCGAAGATCACGCCCATCAGCCGGATGTTCAGCCGCATGTCGCCGTGGAGGATATGGCTGAACTCGTGGGCGACGACGCCCTGCAGCTCGTCGCGCGAGAGCTGCTCGATCGCCCCGCGTGTGATGCCGATCACGGCGCTGTCGGGGGCGTACCCCGCCGCGAACGCGTTGATCCCCGGCTCGTTCTCCATGACGTACACCGGCGGGACCGGCGTGCCCGAGGCCAGCGCCATCTCCTCGACGACATTCATCACCTTCCGCTCGTCCAGGTCGGTCGTGTCCGGGTGCAGCAGCGTCCCGCCGAGCGTCAGCGCGACCGATTCCCCGCCACCGCTGCGCAGCGCCGAGACCTTGTAAAGCGACGCCCCGCCGACGATGGCCAACACCCCGACCGCCGTGACGATGAACGCTTCAAGATAAGGCGGCGAGGGCTGCGGCGCGCCCGGCGGCGCGTCCTGCCCGCCCTGTCCGGCGACGAAGAGCACGACGATGACGCCGTAGATCAGCAGGACCATCCCCGCCACCGCCGCGCCGAACAGCACGACCAGCCGTCCGGTGTTCTTGCGTGCGACGTCCTGTTGTTCGAAGAAGTTGGAGGCCATAGAAACGGGCAATGAAAAGGGAGGGTGAGGCTCCTGCCGAGCCACGCGTTGGCGAGAGCATGCGGCTCGGCAGGAGCCTCACCCTCCGAATCAATAAGGCGGTTTAGAACGACACCTTCGGCGCCTCACGCTGCGCCTCCTCTTCGATCTCGAAGTACTCCGCGTTATCGAAACCGAACATGTTCGCGAAGAGCACCGGCGGGAAGGTCTGCTTGTACTCGTTATACGTGTTCACCGAGTCGTTGTAAGCCTGCCGCGAGAACGCGACCTTGTTCTCTGTCGTCGTCAGCTCTTCGCTGAGCTGCATCATGTTCTCGTTGGCCTTGAGGTCCGGGTAGGCCTCGGCGACGGCCATGAGCCGGCCGAGCGCGCCGGTGAGCATCCCCTCGGCCTGGGCGAGTTGCTTAAGCTCGGCGCCCTTGGTCGGGTCGCCGTTGACGTTGATCTGCGCCTGCGTCGCCGAGGCGCGTGCCTGCAGGACCGCTTCGAGTGTTTCTTTTTCGTGGGCCATGTAGCCCTTGGCCGTCTCGACGAGGTTGGGGATCAGGTCGTGCCGCCGCTTAAGCTGGACATCGATCTGCGAGAACGCGTTCTTGGCCCGCTCGCGGAACTTGACGAGCTTGTTATAGATCCCGATGACAAACAGCACGATCACGACAAGGATGACCAGGAGGACGCCGACAATGACAAGTGCGATCATGGGGTAGACCCTTCGTTGCTGGACACGAAACCCGCCGCCAACCGCGGCTTGTATAGGATGACAAACCCGCACCCCGCAGGTGCGGGAAAGACTGCGAGCACTATCCCAGATACGGGAGGGGGTTGCAAAACGGTTAGTCCCCCCAGTGCGGGCTTTCTCGCAGGTCCGGCGTGCGGGCTCTGGCGGCTTCGATCAGCCGCAACGCGTGTTCGGTGAACGCATCCGCGTCCTGCGTCGTTTCAAACGCGCGGTCAGGCACGAAGTGGCCCAGCGGACCGACCTGGAAGATCAGGTAGCCGCCCTCGCGGCGGATCGCTTCGATGATGTCCCACGTCAATCGCCCCGAAGCCAACGCGGAATTTGTCTCGAGGTAGCCTTCATGCAGGGTGATCGTGCTCGGCACCGCCAGGCCGATGTTCTTGAACTGGGCCAGGTGCGCGTGCATCTTCCGCTTGGCGAAGTAGTTGAACCGCAGCAGGAAGTAGCCGATAAACCCCGCGTAGATCAGCGCCATGCCGGCGACCACCCCCGCTGGCTCGTGGTAGCCCTTGCGCCACCACGTGCCGGCGACAAGCAAGCCAAATACGAGCACGTAGGCCGCGTACAGGGCGTGGCGAATCTTCTGCTTGCGGTACATCTTCTGCGACAACAGCAGCGACACCGCGACCAGGTCTTCAAAGTTTTCCTGGAAGCTGATCGAGCGTGTCGTCTCGGCCGGTTGATCCATCTCAGCCGTCCATCGACATCGTCAGCAGGAACTCCGCGTTGGTCTTGGTCTTGCTTAGCCGGGACTTGAGCAGCTCCATCGCCTCGACGACGTTCATGTCCGCCAGGACTTTGCGAAGGCGGTAGACCAGCTTGAGTTCGCTCGGGTCCATGAGCAGCTCCTCGCGCCGCGTGCCCGAGGCGGCGATGTCGATCGCGGGGTAGGTCCGCTTCTCGACGAGGCGCCGGTCCAGGTGCAGCTCGCTGTTGCCCGTGCCCTTGAACTCTTCGAAGATGACTTCGTCGGCTTTCGACCCGGTGTCCACCAAAGCGGTCGCGATGATGGTGAGCGAGCCGCCGTTCTCGATGTTTCGGGCGGAGCCGAAGAACTTCTTTGGTTTGATGAGGGCCTGCGAATCCACGCCGCCGGTGCCGATCTTCCCGGTGTTGGGCATGGCGTTGTTGTAGCCACGCGCGAGGCGCGTGATCGAGTCGAGGAGGATGACGACATCCTTGCCGTGCTCGACCATTCGGCGGGCCTT
>JANQJT010000213.1 GCA_028281485.1 Phycisphaeraceae bacterium | reverse complement strand
GTCACGTAAGTGTTTGTTTCGTAGTTGGTTGCGATCTGGCATTGGGTGTGTGCATAAATTCTATTGGCGGTCGTGTTTTTTCTTTGTGGCGGCTGGGGGGTGAAGATAAGATTGTGATTGGAATAGAGAAGAGGGAGTGTGCGGCGGCCGATTCGGGCTTAGCCGATTCCCCTCTCGACATTTCTTTGTGCGGCCGACCTTGTGATGAGGTTGTTTTTCGGCCGGGTCAGGGTTTATGAAAAGCAGTTGATGGGTGTTTACGCGGCGCGTTTGGTGTTGCGTCCTTGCGTTTTTCAATTTTGAACTTTCCTCTTCAAGTGCTTGTGTAGAGTGCACCGCACTTGCCGGGCGGCCTTGTGGGTCGCCCGTTTTTTTGTGGCTTGTCGGGGTGGGGTAGGGGTTTGTGCGGGCCGCGGGTGTGTTGGTGTGATATACTTTGGCCCGGAGAAACCCTATCGAACGGAACGGAAGCCGACGATCCATGCGACGCATCGCATTCATGAACCAAAAAGGCGGCGTGGGTAAGACGACCACGGCGGTGAACCTCGGGGCGGCGTTGGCGTCGCTGGGGCATCGTGTGCTGATGGTGGACCTGGACCCGCAGGCGCACCTGACGCTGCACGTGGGTGTTGACCCGGCGAGGCTGGATGCGAGCGTGTACGACCTGTTGATCGACGAGGAGGTCGGGGCTGAGGCGGTGGTGCGGCGGGTGGATGAGCGTTTGTCGGTGGTGCCGGCCGAGGTGAACCTGGCGGGTGCCGAGGCGGAGCTGGTTTCGGCGGCGGATCGGCAGCGTGTGCTGCGTCGGAAGCTGGAGCCGGTGTTCGACCGGTTTGATTACATGATCATCGATTGTCCTCCGAGCCTGGGGCTGCTGACGATGAACGCGTTGGCGCTGGCTGAGGAGGTGGTGGTGCCGATGCAGGCGCACTTCCTGGCGTTGCAGGGCTTGAGCAAGTTGCTGGAAACGGTGCAGCTGGTACGGGGTGGTGTGAACGGCGCGTTAGTGGTGAGCGGTGTGGTGTTGTGCATGCACGAGCCTCACACGAACCTGTCGCGCGAGGTGGTGAGCGATCTTCAGGCGTTCTTCGAGCAGAGCCGGGGGCAGTCGGTGCCGTGGAGCGGGGCGAAGATTTACGAGCCGGCGATCCGTCGGAACGTGAAGCTGGCGGAGTGCCCGAGCTTTGGTCAGACGATCTTCCAGTACGAGCCGATGTGTGCGGGGGCGCGGGCGTACATGGAGTTGGCGCAGGCGGTGGCGGGTGAGGGGGACGGGGACGACGAGCCGGCGACGGCTCGTGTGCAGATCGAGACGCTTGGCGCGTTGCGTTCGCCGGGTGAGCCGCAACACACTGAATCATGATCCGCAAGCCACAGACGGCGTCACAGATCGGCTTTATGGTGTATGCCGCGGCGCTGGTGGTGGCGATGCATTGGCCGCACCTCGAGTTGGTGGTGGATAACGACGTGGTGTGGTGGGGGTTGGACAAGTGGGGGCACGCGGGATTGTTTGCGGGTTGGGCGGTGCTTTTGGGGGCGACGGGTTGGCTGCGCGGCGGGATGGGGGCGCGTTTTGTGAAGCTGCTCGGCATCGCGGTGGCGTACGCGGTGGTGGAGGAGTTGACGCAGGGACTGACGCCGGGCCGAACGTTTTCGATTGAGGACATGGTGGCGAGTGTGGTGGGGGCGGTGATGGGATCGGTGGTGTGGCGGGGCGCGGTGTGGATCGATCAGCCGACGGAGGGGTTTGTGAGTCACGCGCGTGTGATGAGCGCGTTGACGCTGGTGAGTCGTGTGTTTGGTTTGCTGCGTGATCGTGCGCTGCCGTACCTGTTGGGTTTCGGGATGCATTTGGACGCGTTCATGATCGCGTTTTTGATTCCGAACCTGTTTCGCCGGTTGTTTGGTGAGGGGGCGTTGGCGGGGGCGTTTGTGCCGCACTACGCGAAGCTGAACAGCGGGTCGGGTAAGGGGTCTGCGCCGTTTGCGGCGTTGGTGATCAGCGGGTTGGGTCGTGTGCTGGTGGGGCTGGCGGTGTTCTCGGTGTTGCTGCTGGGGATTCTGATTCTGAGCGGGGTGCTGGATGAGCAGGGCGAGCGGATCGCGTCGCTGACGATGGTGTCGGTGTGGTTCATGCCGATGGTCTGCGTGTCGGCGATCATGGGTGCGGTGTTGCACGTGCGGGGTAAGTTTGGGGTGCCCAGCGCGTCGCCGGTGTTGTTGAACGTGATGATCATCGGTGCGTGCGTGATGGGTGTGGCGCTGCTGCCGGAGAGCGTGTCGCTGGGGACGAAGTCTTTGGTGGTGATGGCGGCGGTGCTGATGGCGGGGGCGGGGCAGCTGGTGTGGCACGCGGCGAGCGTGCGTAGCGCGGGGGTGGCGCTGCCGACGTGGAAGCATGCGCAGCAGGTTTGGCGTAAGGAGCCTGTGGTTCGTGGCGCGACGCGTTCGATGATGAAGCAGTGGCTGCCGACGGTGCTGGGGTTGGCGGTGTTTCAGATGAACACGCTGATGGACGCGATGATCGCGTTGTTTTTCTCTTCGCCGGAGGGCGCGGAGGCGGGGGCGCGGATGTCGCTGTTTGGGTGGGACCCGGTGTACCCGATGCAGAGCGGGTCGGTGGGTGTGATCGGCGCGGCGGCGCGTTTGTACGAGTTTCCGCTGGGCGTGTTTGGGATCGCGGTGGCGACGGCGATCTTCCCGGCGCTGTCACGGAGCACGGACGACCGGGCACGGTTCGGTGATTTGTTGAAGCGCGGGCTTCGGTTGGCGATGTATATCGGATTGCCGGCGACGGTGGGGTTGGTACTGATCCGTGGGCCGGTGTCGCGTGCGATTTATTTTGAGGGTGGTGCGATCCGAGCGGATGACTGGGCGCGGGTATCGTGGGTTTTGCTTGGTTATACGCCTGCGATCTGGGCTTACTCGTTGAATCAAATTCTGGTGCGCGCGTTTTACGCGCATCACGAGGCGAAGACGCCGATGCGCGTGAGCGTGGCGATGGTGGTGCTGAACATCGCGTTGAACCTGACGCTGATCTGGTTGCCGGTGGGTGAGGGTGGTGAGCGGTTGGGTGCGGCGGGGTTGGCTTGGTCGACGGCGGTGTGTGCGGTCTTGCAGTGTGTGGTGTTGTTGGTGTTGATCAGGCGGCACGTGGATCGGCCGATCGATGGGGGCGTGATGCTGGGTTGGTTGGGGACGGGTGTGTGCGCGGCGGTGATGGGTGCGGCGGTGTACGGGGTGCTT
>JANQJT010000209.1 GCA_028281485.1 Phycisphaeraceae bacterium | reverse complement strand
AATCCCGAGTCGGCCAGCCCCGTACGCTCGCCGGGCTTCAGCGGGCCGCGCGGATTGAACGGCGCCTTGGACAACACGAAACAATCAAACCCCGCCACCTTCGACTCCCCCGCCCCCGCCAGCAGCCGAACCTCAAACGCGTGATCGCCCCGCTCAAGGTCCACCGTCCCCAGCGAGACCCAGTTCGCCTCGACGTACTTGCGAAGCGTCACGCTGTCGGCCAGCGCGATGTCCTTGCCCACCTTCTGCCACGCCCCATCACCGAATCGATACCGAAACGGCCCGTGCTTCCAGAACTTGCGCACCCAGAAGTGATACGTCCCCGACTCCTCCACGCGCACCGTGTAACGCGCGTACGCCTCGTCTTCGTTGGGCCGGCGGTCGCCGTCGTTGGTCAGCCAGCCGCCCGCGCTCAGCAGCTTCGCCTCACCGCGGCTCGGCGTAAACGCAGACCGCGATGGGAAGTTCGTCTCCCGCGTGCTTTCGCCCTCCCACCAGACAAACTCCGCCGCACCCGCGCCCCCCGCAGCCAATCCCAACACCACCACCATCACCACCCAGTCCCGGATGTTCATACCACCACACCTCCAGCCACCGAAGTCTTCGAAATCACCTTGTCATAAAACGCCTCGTACCGAGGCAGGATCAGATTCTTGCAGAAGCTGTCTTTGGCGCGTGCCGACGCGTGCCGGCTGTAGCGTTGCCACGTCTCGGCGCTGTGCAACACCTCGACCGCCGCGTTGGCGATCGCCGTGTGATCGCCGACCTTGCACAGCCGACCGCTGCGCCCGTCTTCGATCACCTCGACCAGGCCGCCGGCGCGCGACGCGATCACCGGCGTGCCGCACGCCATCGCCTCCAGCGCGCTCAGGCCGAACGACTCGTAATCGCTCAGCAAAAGGAACAGGTGGCCGTTGCGATACACCTCGGCCATGTCGTTCTGCTTGCCGACGAAGTCCACCCGATCGCAAATCCCCAGCTCCCCCGCCATCTCCTCGGCCATGCCGCGCTCAGGACCGTCACCCACCATCACCAGACGCGACGGCAAACGCTCCTGCACCAATTGAAACACACGGATCACGTCCTGCACACGCTTGACCGGGCGGAAGTTGCTCGCGTGCAACATCACGAACTCGCCGCCATCGGGATACCCCGCCCGCCGGTCGGGACTGAACTTCTCACAGTCCACAAAGTTCGGGATCACCGTCGGCGTCGCGTCCAGGTCGAACTCGTCCTGCGTCCGATCCGACAGCCACTGTGATACCGCCGTCGTCCCGTCGTTGCGTGTCATCGCGTAGCGACACACGCGGTAGAAATCGTGGTGCGAACCGACGAGCGTGATGTCCGTACCGTGCACGGTCGTCACCACCTTCACCGAACTCGTGCAACCGCACAGCATGTCGCGCGCCAGCATCGCGCTGACCGCGTGCGGCACCGCGTAGTGCGCGTGAATGATGTCCAGCTTCACCTCGTCGGCGATCTGCGCCAGCTTGTTGGCCAGGTTCAGGTCGTGCGGCGGGTACTTGAACAGCGGGTAGTCCTGCACGTTGACCTTGTGGAAGCGGATGTTGTCGTGGCTGTTCAGTCGGAACGGGCGCTCGTAGCTGACCACGTGCACGTCGTGTCCGCGCTCAGCCAGACCCAGCGCCAGCTCCGTCGCCACCACGCCGCTGCCCCCCGTGGTCGGATGACAAGAGATGGCGATCTTCATAGCGGCTGCGCTCCAAACTCCGGATGCGTGTTGTTCGTCGCGTGAATCTTCTCAAAAGGCGTGTACACCGCGACCGGGTCTTCGATCGGCACCGGCCGACGCACGAGGAACGGCTCGCCGTACTCTCGGTAAATCATGCTCCCGTAGTGACGCGCCCGCGCCTCGAGACGCTTGATAAACGTCGGCTGCGCGATCAGCGTCTCCAGCCCGTCGATCGTGTCGTCGTGCAGCTGCGAGTTGTAACAGTTGATCGACTCGACCTTCTTGTCCCAGTATTCGGTCACGTCGACGATAAAGCTCGGCTCGAACGGCGTGTGGGCCATGAAGTACAGGTATTCGTTGGGCCGATACGGATCGCCCTTGGCCGGGAAGTTCGCGAAGCCCGCGGGGTACATCGTGTCGCGCACGATCTTGCCCGTGGCCGAGTGATCCGGGTGCAGGTCGTCCCAGTAGTGGGTCAGCACCAGCTTCGGCCTCAGCCGGCGGATCTGTTCCACCACCGCCACGCGCGCCTCCAGCGTGTTCTCCATCCGCCCGTCGGGCTGACCGAGGTTGACCCGCTCGCTGACGCCGAGCACCTCCGCCGCCGCGTTCGCCTCGCCGTTGCGCATCTCGGGCGTGCCGCGCGTGCCCATCTCACCCTGGGTCATGTCGATGATCGCCACGCTGTACCCGCGGTCGACCATCTTCGCCACCGTCCCGCCGCAGATCATCTCCACGTCGTCGGGGTGCGCCCCGATCGCCAACACATCCACACTCATACCGCATCTCCTTGCACTTCGATCACGTCGTGCGTGATCGATTTAAAATCCGTCATCTCGATCAGGCGATCGATCACACCCACGCCGTGCCGCGCGATCAGCTCAAAGACGCTCATCACGCGTTCCTGCGGCTCACCGCCGGGCAGGATCGCATCCATCAGTTGTCTCAAATCACCCGGTCCGCGCCCCGCAGCCGCCTCCATCTCCAACCGCATTCGCTTGATCACCCGACCCACCTGGTAACGCACCGACCGCGACGCACGCTCATACAGCTTGCGGTTTCGCCCATCATCCAACGCCGCAAACCGCTGCAGCATCGCGTCACGCATCGCCTCCAGCTCTCGCGTGTCCGGTGTGTCCGCGGACAATACCATCCGATCGAAATGCGCGTGCAACGCGACCGCCTCGAATACGCGCGGCGCCGTCAGACGGAAACGCCCCGCGATGCGCATCGCGTGTCGCTCGACCCACGTCGCGCCCATCCGCGGATAGATTCTCGATCGCGTCAATCCCACCGCCTCGTACGCCGGATCGATCTGCCACTGGTACAGCATCTCGCTGGGCCCGCCGATCGTCGCGACCACCGGCAGCGCCGTGTCCTGCACGATCGGTCGAATCCCCGCGCCCGGTGTGTAACGCTCGGGCCGGGCAAGAACGTCTTGACCGGTCACCGCACCACGCACGGGTCGCCTGACGCCATCAAAGACCTCAAACAACGTCAGCTTTTCGAGCTGCGGCCCAAACCCCGCCTCACCCAGCCTTGCCGTGCCCCGCTTGAATCCTTCCTCCGCCGCGTCCCAACGATCCATCACGTGCGCCAGCGCGGGCGCCAACACATCACGCAACCCCATCGGATCAATCAACACCACCCGGCCCGCCCCAAACACACGCACGAACAACGAAGCAAACAACGTTGTGTAGTTTGTGAAGTCCGCCTCACTCACCGCGTCGAGCACCCAGTCGCGATCGCGTGTCGGCGGCAGCGACTGAGACAAAAACCGCAACACGTCTTCGCGCTGCGACGTCAACCCCACGCCGCCGACCGGCGGACGCATCGATATCTCTGCTAACCCGTCGTGATCCGCCCGGAACGTGCGCGTGCCGATTGAGAAGTGGTCGACCTCGGCCAGGTCGTGATCCTCCGTGGCGATCCAGAACGCCGGGATCGCACGTACACCCGCGTCACACAAACATCGCGCCACACCGATCGCACTGATGATCTTGTACACCGTGTACATCGGCCCAAGCAGCAGGCCCGGCTGCTGCCCCCCCACGACCAGCCAACCATCCGTGCGCAACGCCTCAACCATCCGGTCATCCAACGGGTTGTCCATCGCCGCGTTGGTACGAGATAAGGCCTCCGCCAGCCGCGCACGATCCAGCAGCGCCGGTTCTTCCAGCAAAACCGGTCGCTCCATTTCCAACAACGGGAAACCAATCGGCACATCCCCGCGACCCAGACGTGGCAACAGCTCGCCGCCGAACGGAATCGACGCGTAATCTAACGCGTGGCGCACGACCTGTCGGCTCATCACCTGCGTCATTGGCGTGTTCCCAACACAATCATACGATCGCTGCCATCCGTCATCGCGTCGCCGGCCAAAGACCCGAACACGCCGTCGACAATCAATCCCGCCGCGGCAAACATCGCACGAATCTCATCCGGCCGATACAGACGCACGCGCTCGGTCACCTCGCGCCGCGAGCCATCGGGCCGCACGATCGTCAGGTCCTTGATCACGCGGTCGCGCTCGATGCGACGCCGGCTGATCAACTTCAACTCACCCGCCTCACGCTCGTCCTGCGCAACCAGATTCGCCTCAACGTGTGTACGATTCACGTGATCCATCAGCAGCCGCCCACCCGGCTTCAGCGCCCGCGCCATGCGCGCCATCGCCCGCGCGTTCTCCGCGTCGTCATCGAAATAACCGAAGCTGGTAAACAGGTTCGTCACCGCATCAAACTCAGACTCAAAAGGAATCTCCCGGATGTCCGATCGAACCAACCGCCCCACCAGCTCCGGTCGCTGCGCCGCCTCAGCCAAGAGCGGCTCGCTGAGGTCAAGCCCCGTCACGTCCAACCCCCGCCGCGCCATCGCCGCCGCGTGCCGACCCGCACCACAACACACATCCAACACGCGCTGCCCCGGCCGCAATCCCATCAGCTCAACAAGCCCGCCAACTTCTTCGTCAGCCGACGCGTCGTCGCGGTGCTTGTACACCTGGGGGTAATCCTCACCAAACGCGGTGACGTACCACTGGTCTCGGGTTTCATCGGTCAGCTTCGACATGCGGGTCGCCGGAGGGGCACAAAGCCCGATCGCTTCCTCGTGATGTGGAATACTTTAGGTCCGTCTGCCGACCCGATCCGGGGGCGTGGCCTATCGATGCTGTAGATGCGTCGAAGATCAACCGCGTTACACCCGCCCGGGTCTATACAAGCACCACATTATATGGCATCGGGTTGGACCCGGCCCCGTGTCGGCTTAAGATGCCGCCATGCAGGCGATCTACGACGCCATCGGACAACTGCTCGAGCGCGGCGGATGGGTCATGTACCCCCTCATCGCGCTCAGCATCATCTCCCTCACGCTCATCTTCGAGCGGCTGTGGTTCTGGTGGCGAACCAACAACCCCCAGGCCACCGCACGCCTCAGCAAGATCGCCAACCTCCTGCGCACGGGCAACGCCGACGCGGCGCGCGAGATGGTCTCCGGCGACACCAGCGTCTACGGCCGACTCATCGACTCCATGCTCGAACAGGGCGCAGGAGAAGCCGCCGTCACCGAGGCCGTGGAAATCCAACGCCCCCGGCTCGAACGCTTCATGCCCACGCTCAACACCGTCATCACCGCCGCACCCCTTCTGGGCATCCTCGGCACCGTCACCGGCATCATCGGCTCACTCAACGTCATGTCCGACGAAGGCATGGTCACCGATCCCACCCAACTGGCCGGCCCCATCGCCGAAGCCCTGCTCACCACCGTCGCCGGACTCGGCGTCGCGCTGGTCGTGCTCTTCCCCTACAACGCCTTTCAGGCGCAGATCGACCGCACGCTCGGCCGCATCGAAGGCCTCGTCGCCGCCCACCGCTCCGCCGACGAAGAAGACTGATCCGATCCCATCACACACAAGATTCTCATGGGGACCGACACGAACAAAACAACTTCAACCTCAACACCGCGTCGCACGCGACGCCGCGTGATCCTCGCCGTCTGCGCGGTCCTCGTCGTCATCGGCGTCATCGGCTACACCCTCGCCCTGCCCGCGTTACGCCAGGCCCGCATCGAAAAACACAACGGCTACATGGAGCGACGACTCAAGTTCATCGTCAGCCAGATGCACAACTACGCATTCGGTCACGACAGGCAGTTCCCACCCCACGTCGGCGTCCTGCTCGAACACGAAAACCTCATGCCCAAGCACTACTTCAACCCCAACACCACCGGCTTCCCCGAACACATCGAATACAACAACGAGCAACCCACCGGCCCCTACGTCTTCGGTGACTACTACTGGGTCTACGACACCGAACTCGGACTGGATGTCTACAAGAGCGCGATAATCGCCTACAGCCGCGCCAATCCCGACGGCGACCGCAACGTCGTCTTCGCAGACACCCACGCCAAGGTCGTCAACCCCTACGACTTCCACCAGATCATCGAAGAACAAAACCTCTGGCGCCGACGCGACAACCAGCCCCCCATCGATCCCGACGTCTTCAACGATTACGTCATTCCGGAAATGCAATAAAGCGCCCCACCACACGGCACCAAAAAGTCTACGTGCGCCCCTCCATGAAGATCTCACGGATCTCGCGCAGGCCGTAGCCCCCGTCGTTGAGCATGCGTACCATCGCGATGCGTTTGACCGCCCGATCGTCGAACAGCCGCTGGCCCGCCTCCGACAGCTGGGTCGGCCCCACCACCCCCACCTGCAGGTAATAGCTCAGCTGCGCCACCGTCACACCCGCCGCCTTCGCCGCGTCGCTTAGCCGAACCAGCCCTTCAAAATCGCATTTCTCAGCCACCCCGGAAACATAGCCAAGAAACAGTTGACACGCGACCGATCGCACCATAACATTTAACCTAATGGTTAAATTAAATGAGCCCCAACTCGACACCACCTTCGCCGCCCTGGCCGACCCCACCCGCCGCGCGCTGGTCCAGGCCCTGACCGCCGGCGAGCGCCGCGTGACCGACCTGGCGGCCCCGATCGACATGTCCCTGCCCGCCGTCAGCAAGCACCTGGGCGTGCTCGAGCGGGCCGGCCTGATCGAGCGCCACCGCGTCGGTCGCGAGCAGCGCTGCCGCCTCTGCCCCGCCCCCCTCAAACAAGCCAACGACTACCTCAACCATTACAAGCGATTCTGGACCGGCCAACTCGACGCCCTGGCCGACTTCCTCGAATCGCCACCCACCAAGGAGTCATCAGCATGACCGTGCAACAATCCGACAACTCGCTTCAGATCACGCGCGTGATCCAGGCATCGCCCGAATCGGTCTACAACGCGTGGGTCGATCCCGAGCTGCGCAAGCAGTGGTGGTGCGCCGCGCCCGGCATGATCTGCGACCTCTGTGAGATCGACGCCACCGTCGGCGGCCGATACCGCATCAACATGCGCAACGAAGAAGGTCAAGACCACATCGTCATCGGCGCTTTCACCGAGCTGACGCCCCACACACGCATCGCCTTCACCTGGCGCTGGGAATCGTGGCGCGACAACCACGAAGACGCGCTCGTCACCCTCGACCTCAGCCCATCCGGCGACGCCACGCAGCTCACCCTCACCCACACCAACCTCCCCGACGCCCACGCCGCCGAAGAGCACGGCAAGGGCTGGACCGGTTGCCTCGAAACGCTCGTCACGCTGTTCAAAACCCAATGAACACAAACATTTATCTGCATTTCGAGGAATTAATCGCCTACTCAACGTCACTTTCGAGTAGAACAATCAGACCGGGAATCGTTCAGCACCCGGTCGGAAAACAAGCAACACAGGTACAGGGAGCACACCATGTCTACCGCAACCAATGAAGCGATCGAAGTCGGCAACCAACTCGTCGCGTTGTGCAGCCAGGGCCAGAACCTCGAAGCCATCAACACGCTCTACGCCGACAACATCGTCAGCGTCGAGGTGATGGACTGCCCCGAGATGAACATGCCCCAGACCATGGAGGGTATCGAAGCCATCCGCGGCAAGAACCAGTGGTGGGCTGAGAACCACGAGGTCCATTCCGGCAATTGCATCGGTCCCTTCCCCCACGGCGATCAATTCATCGTCATCTTCGATTACGACGTCACCAACAAGCCATCCGGCCAACGCTGCCAGATGCAGGAAGCCGGCCTGTTTACCGTCGCCGGCGGCAAAATCGTCAAGGAAGAGTTCTTCTACGAGATGCCCAGCAAGTAAAATCGACCGCCTGTTCAGCCTCCAACCCCGGTCTGAATCCGGGGTTTTTTTATAAAAAGCCCGGGATTCCTGAGCATTTCCTGAAATAGGACCGCAGACCGGTTGTATTCACCTCAGCGCAACCTCTCATGAGATAGTGACATCCAGTCTCTTACGTTGTTATAAACACAATTTCTGCTGGCATTTAGCCCCCTGGCCCGTATACTTGGCACGTGGCCAATGCGCTACCGAGTCGGTTATCTCCGCACTCGAATTCGAGAGAGTAACGGGAAGCGAAAGAGACACGGCCAAGCCGCGTGTTTATCGCCTTGGTCCGATCGACAGACCACAGGGGCCTGTCGGGAGATTGCTGTTTTTCGCTCTCGGAGAAGATGAATGTTCAAACAAATCGCCACCGGATTCGCCGCCGCCCTGATCCTCTCGATCACCACCGGCCAGGCCAGCGCTATCCTGCTGGACTTCGAAACCGAAGACGACTTTGTCACCCCGCTGATCAACGGCCAGATCATCGATGCCGCCTTCGACGGCGCCGACCTCGAGTTCGGCAACATCGTCACGATCTCCTCCACCCAGATCGGCCCCGGCGGACACCTCGGCGTGACCGTCTTCGATTCCGACGCCGCCGATCAGCTGCCCAACACACAGGACCCCGACCTGCTCGTCGAACTCGGCAACATCCTCATCCTCCAGAACGACGACAGCCCCAACACCGCCAACGACACCCCCGAAGGCCTCCGCTACACCTTCCCCAACGATGAAGCCACCTACAACGACCGCGGCAGCATCCTCTTCACCTTCAACAACCCCTCCGAGATGACCTCCATCGACCTCGTCGACGTCAACGGCGGCGTGAACATGGTCGTCACCCTTACCGACACCAACAGCAAGACCCGCACCTACAACGTGCCGTCGATGTGGACCACCGACCCCACCGTCAGCCCCACCGGCTACCAGACCCTCTTGCTCAACACGCTGGCCGATCAGCCCGCCGAGCCCAACGCCGCCGGCGGCGACGCCACCGCCACCGAAGACCTCGGCTTCGGTCCGGCCGCCGTCGTCACCCTCGACATCGCCATCGTCGGCAACAGCCCCTCCGGCGGCATCGACAACCTCGTGTTCATCCCCGAGCCCAGCAGCCTGGCCCTGCTCAGCCTGGCCGGCCTGGCCCTGCTCCGCCGCCGCAAGTAATCGGCAACCCACAACCCCACCACACATCAACCCCGGCCAACGCCGGGGTTTTTTACGACCCTCATCGCATCTCAAATCAACCCCTTGACTCTCCACCAAGGGGAGGCCGTACACTTCAACACAACTCAGGAGCCAGTCCCTTGTTCACCATCGGCGAGTTCTCACGCATCACCGGCCTGACCATCAAGACCCTGCGCTTCTACCACGAGCGCGGCCTGCTCACCCCCGCCTTCATCGATCCCGGATCAGGCTACCGCCACTACGACCCCCGCAACCTCGACACCGCCCGCGTCATCAAGGCCCTGCGCGACCTCGAGTTCCCCCTCGAAGACATCGCCACCATCCTCGCCGAGTGCGGCGACGACGAAGACCTCATCGAACACCTCGCCAGGCAACGCCGAGACCTCGCCGCCAAACTCACCCACTACCAGAACCTCACCCGACAGATCGACCAACTCATCACACAACAGCGCGAAATACGGGAGGCCACCGCCATGCATCAGCAAGACCACAACGTCACCGAACGCGACGTGGAACCCATCCTCATTGCCGGCATACG
Source organism: Phycisphaeraceae bacterium (assembly GCA_028281485.1). GTDB lineage: Bacteria > Planctomycetota > Phycisphaerae > Phycisphaerales > Zrk34 > JANQHD01. Next base: position 4,977 of record JANQJT010000209.1, on the reverse strand, counting down.
CATCAAGGGGCGCTACAGCGACTGCGGCAAGGTCTTCGGCCAACTCGCCAAAAAGGTCGGCCGGCACATCGGCGGCAAGGCCATGTGCCTCTACTACGACGGTGAATACAAGGAAGACGACGCCGACATCGAACCGTGTTTCCCCATCCGCAAGGAGGTCGAAGCCGAGGGCGTTAGCCTCCGCCCGCTGCCCCCGGTGCGCTGCGTCACGCTCGTGCACCAAGGCCCCTACGACACGCTCGGCCGGTCGTACGCAACGATCATGGAATACGCCAAGTCCAAAGGGTACCAGCTCGAACTTCCCACGCGCGAGGTCTACCTCAAGGGCCCCGGCATGATCTTCAAAGGCAACCCCAGGAAATACCTCACCGAGATTCAACTGCCGATCAAGTCGTAAAGAAAAACCCCGGCTCTTGCCGGAGCTTTATGCTGCACTTTCAGTATCATGATGAACATAGAGTAAGACATATTCATTTATCATACTTCGAATAGGATTATTCATGGGAGACTCCGCAAAACCCAGCCATCCAAAATCCTTCACCAAATACATGTCGGCATCTACGGGAAGACAAGTCCTGATGAACTCGACTCTACGTTGGAGCTCGCCTGTCTTATTCAATGACCCATTCGATGTGCCCAAAGAAATTGCCTACGGGATTACCCCTGCTGACATCTATAAGGCTTTAGGCGAGAAAATGTACTCACTGATTGAAAATCCCCCAAATGATACTGCACACTTAAAACCTGAAATTCGTAAAATAATAGAATCGGTGAGGGGAAAGACAATTGAAGTCAGAAAGCGGTTCATTGAGGAAAGCAAAAAGGACCCAGACCCATATCAGCCTGACAACACTTTACTTCAGGAATTTCAGGACCTTTGGCGAAGATTACTTCCGGACTTTCGAATTCTCTGCCTAACAGAAAGTCATACACATACAGCAATGTGGATGCACTATGCTGATAAGTACAGTGGCTTGGCTTTAGTTTTTGATTGTAGCGAGAAATTGGATAGCGCTTGGCGAGAAGCCAGACCTGTATCTTATGGCACAGAAACAATGAGCCTCTTTACCGCAGAGGGCTGGGCTGAAATCTTTACCTTGCCAGACGACATAGCCCGAAAAAGAATCCTTGAGCTTGCAACATATACCAAATCAAGCGACTGGAGTTATGAGAAAGAGTGGCGCATTACAAGCTATAAGAGACCGAATGATACTGGCCCATACACAGACTATCGCTTTGATCCAAAAGAGCTTTCACACATCTACCTTGGCCCATTGATCGAAACCGCAGATGTCGATCACATAAAAACACTAGCGACAAAATATCCAAATGCTCATTTGACCCAAGTTAAAATTGGGATGGGCAATGAATTCGTCTTCAATGAACTATCAGATTAATTCATTGCGGACACCAACATTCATACCATAGTGTGTAGCGATCACTTGCCCGTGAAGAACTTCTTGATCGAGTGCACCGTGGTCGTGCGCCCCACCTCCGCGATCGACTCGGTCAGCGGGATCTCCTTGGGGCAGATCTTCACGCAGTTCTGCGCGTTGCCGCAGTCGGCGATGCCGCCCGGCTCCATCATCTGATCCAGACGATCGCCCGCGAGCTGCGCACCCGTGTCGTGACGGTTGAAGTAGCGCACCTGGCTGATGACCTGGGCGCCGACGAAGCCGTTGTCGGCCGTGAACTGCGGGCAGACCTCCAGGCAGCAGCCGCACGTCATGCACCGGCTCAGCGCGTAGCGGATGTCCTGGTTGTCCTGCGTCTCCTTCGGGCCCGGGCCGAGACTCGTCGTCCCGTCAATCGGCACCCAGCCCTGAATCTTCTCGAGGTTGTCGAACATCCGCTGGCGATCGACCATCAGGTCACGCACCACGGGAAACTTGGTCATCGGCTCGATCGTGATCTCGCCGCCCTCTTTCAGCAGGTCGTCGACCAGCCGGCTGCACATCTGACAGACCTGGCCGTTGACCACCGCCGTGCACGAGCCGCACACCTCTTCGAGGCAGGCCGACAGGAAGACCGGCGGGGTCGTCTCCTTGCCGTCCACCGTCGTCGGGTTCATCGCGATCGCCTGCAGAACGCTGATCACGTTCATGCTCGGCTTGTAGGCAACGTCAAAGCGCTCCCAGTACGGCGCACTGTCGGCCGTGTCCTGGCGCTTCACCTTCACGCGGAATGTCTTGGTCGATTCGTTCGGGGCGATCATGGTGGGACCTCGATCGTGGGTTCGGACGCAAACGACGCGTCCGCTGTGTTACACATTCTATCGGCCAAACGGCCGACTATTTCTTGCCATAACTGCGTTCACGCGGCTGCACCATCGGCAGCGGCACGTCCTCAAACTCCAGCACCGGCGCGTTCTTCGCCGCGTCGTACTTCACGAGGCTGGTCTTCAGGAACGGGTCGTCGATACGCTCGGGATAGTCCGGCCGGTAGTGGCAGCCGCGGCTCTCCTTGCGGTCGATCGACGCCAGCACGATCGCCTCGGCGTAGATGATCATGTCACCCAACGCCCGCGTGAAGCTCAGGTTCTGGTTCGTCCACATGCCCGTGTCCGCCAGCGACACGTTCTCGTACCGCCGCTTCCACTCCTGCACCTTGGCCATGAGCTTGTCGAGGTTCTCGGCGTCGCGGATGACCGTGCAGTAGTCGTTCATCCAGTTGCCCATCTCCTCGTGCAGCTTGTACGGGTTCTCACCGCCGGTCGCGCCCAGCAGCTTCTTCTCCTTGGCCTTCTCCCGCTCGACCACCGCGTCGAACACGCTCGCGTCCAGGTCGGCCGCGGCCGTGTCCAGGCCGTTGACGTAGTTGGCGACGCTGGGGCCGTTGAAGATGCCGTCGAAGATGCAGTTCAGCAGCGCGTTGGCGCCCAGGCGCGTCGCGCCGTGGTAGGCGTAGTTCACCTCGCCGAACGCGTACAGGCCGGGCACGTTGGTCATCATGTTGTTGGGCGCGCCGTGCTTCATGCCGAAGATCGGCTCGCCGTCCGATTCGTCGTTCGCTTCCGGCACGCGCTTCTCTTCGGTGTAAACCGTGTACAGCCCGCCCATCGAGTAGTGCACCGCCGGGAAGATCTTCATCGGCACCTCGCGCGGGTCGTCGCCGGTGAACTTCTCGTAGATCTCCAGGATCGCGTGCAGCTTGTTCTTCGTCTCGTCGGGCAGGTGGGTGATGTCCAGGTACGCCATACGCCCGCCGCCCACGCCGAACCCGTCGCGGCACGTGAAGAAGATCTCTCGCGTTGCCACGTCGCGCGACACCAGGTTCTTGTATTCCGGGTACTTCTCTTCGAGGATGTACCAACGCTCGTTTTCGGGGATCTGACGCGGGTCGCGACCGGCGTCGGGGTGCGGCGTCCAGTTGCCGGACGCGTCCTTCACCGCCGGCACCCACACGCGACCGCCCTCGCCGCGGGCCGACTCGCTCATCAGGCGACACTTGTCTTCACCGGGGATCGCCGTCGGGTGCACCTGGATCATCTCCGGGTTGCCCAGCCACGCACCCGCCTGGTAACACCGGCTGGCCGCGCCACCGTTGCAGATCACCGACATCGTGCTCTTGCCGAAGATCAACCCGCAACCGCCGGTGGCCATCACCACCGCGTCGGCCGGGAACGCACGCATCTCCATCGTGCGGATGTCCTGGCCCACAATGCCCTTGCACGCGCCGCTCGAATCCAGCACCGGCCAAAGGAACTCCCAGAACTCGTACTTCTTGACCTTGCCCGCCGCCTCGTACTTGCGCGTCTGCTCGTCCAGGGCGTACAGCAACTGCTGACCGGTCGACGCACCGGAGAAGTGCGTCCGGCGGAACAGCGACCCGCCGAAGTAGCGCCGGTCCAGATTGCCCTCGGCCGTGCGGTTGAACGGCACGCCCATGCGATCCATCAGGTCGATGATCTTCGGCGCCCAGTGGGTCATCTCGTAGACGGGGGGCTGGTGGTTGAGGAAGTCGCCGCCGTAGAGCGTCTCGTCGAAGTGGTTCCACTCCGAGAAGCCCTCCTGACGCACCGGCTCGGTGCAGGCGTTGATGCCGCCCTGCGCACAGACGCTGTGCGAGCGCTTGACCGGCACTAGGCTGAACAGGTCCACGTCGAGGCCCGCCTCGGCCACACGGACCGCCGCCGCCAGGCCCGCCAGACCGCCGCCCACTACGATTACACGTTTTTGATTCGTTGCCATCTTGGTATCAGTCTCAGCGTGTTACTGGGTTGGAATCTGCTGTTACTCGCCGGGGTTCTCGATCAACATGGCGTGACCGTCGTCCGCCTGACCTTCCTTCATCTTCTCGATCTCGTGCTCGTAGGCGGCCATCTCGTCCGCGGTCGGCTCGTACGTCGCCGCGGAGAAGATCGCGATCGCGCTGAAAACCATCAGCGCCGCGAACACACCGCCGCACACCACGCCCCACCGCTTCTGCGCCCCGGCGCTGACCGTGATGCCCCACGTCACCGCCGCGGTCCACAACCCGTTGGACCAGTGGTACACCGCCGACGTGACGCCGATCACGTAGAACGCCAGCACCAGCCAGCTCGCCTGGAACGCGATCGCCGTAGACGCCTTGGCCAACTCCACCTCGCCGCCGCTCGGTAGCTCGCCGTGCACAAAGAACGGCGTGTACCAGCCGAAGATGTTCATCTTGCCACGGAGCGTAAACACGTGCAGCGCGATGAAGATCAACGCGATGATGCCGGTGATGCGCTGCAGGGCGTAGCGCCAGTTGCTCCAGTAGCCGTACTGGCGCGTGTTGTTCTTGGCGCCGCGGAAGGTGTAGGCCAGGCCGAGCACGGCGTGGAAGCCGATCGGCAGCGCCAACACGAAGATCTCCATGAAGATCAGGGCCGGCTGACTGTGGATCCACTCGACCTCGTGCTGGAACGTGCCGAAGGCCATCTGCATGTTCGTGAACAGGTGGAACATGAGGAAGACGCCGATCGGCACGATGCCGCACAGCGAGTGCAGCCGGCGT
>JANQJT010000202.1 GCA_028281485.1 Phycisphaeraceae bacterium | reverse complement strand
ACCGTGACCCTGCGGCGTGATCACGCCGCAGGGTCACGGTGTGTTGGATCGGCAGACGATGGAGAAGGGGTTGTTTGGTCGGATCGTGGAGCAGCTTGGCGCGGCGGACGACGTGGCGTTGATGTTGGGGGGTGTGGGGGATGCGCTTTGTTGTGAGGACTGGCCCGCGTACGTGGCGGCGGCGAAGTCGGGGGGCGTGTGGGGTGTGGGGGTGACGACGGACTTGCTGGTGGATCGAGACGCGTTGGATGTGTTGTTGGGGGCGGGGTTGGATGTGGTGGTGGTGCGGATCAACGCCGACGACCGCGAGCGGTACACGCGGCTGATGGGGGTGGACGCGTTCGACCAGGTGATGAAGAACGTGGAGTACCTGTTGAGTCATCGGCACGACGGTTTGCCGTGGGTGGTGCCGTCGCTGGTGAAGACGGTGGACAACGTGGATCAGTTGGAGTCGTTCGTGGATCGTTGGACGTATTACGCGGGTCACGCGCTGGTGGTCGGGCCGAGCACGGGACGTGGGGCGATGCCGGACCAGGGGGTGATGGCGATGCCGTTGCCGGCGCGTTACGTGCGACATCGTGACACGACGGCGATGCACGTGCTGAGCGACGGGAAGGTGGTGGCGTCGGACGACTGGCTGGCGAGCGCGGCGTGGGGGGATTTGAGTCGCGAGCGGTTGGTTGAGGTGTGGGATCGTCAGGTGGCGTCGGCGATGTCGGTGGTGGGGTGAGGCGCGATGAGCACGCTGTGTGTCATCATTGGTCGCGGGGGATCGAAGGGGTTGCCCGGTAAGAACGTGATGGAGGTTTGTGGTCGGCCGATGATCGCGTGGACGATCGATGGCGCGCTGGTGGCGCAGGGGCAGGGCGTGGTTGATCGTGTGGTGGTGAGTACGGATAGCGAGGAGATCGCGGGGGTGGCGCGGCGGATGGGGGTGGGGGTGATTGAGCGGCCGAGTGAGCTGGCCAGTGACACGGCGACGGTGGACGCGGCGGTGCGACACGCGGTGGGGTGTGTTGAAGAGGAGGGGGAAGCGGTCGGGCGTGTGGTGATTCTGTATGGGAACGTGCCGGTTCGGCCTGACGATCTGATCGATCGCGCGTTGGCGAAGCTGACCGAGACGGGGTGTGACTCGGTGCAATCGGTTGGGCCGGTGGGGAAGATGCATCCGTATTGGATGAAGAAGCTGGAGGGGGATCGGCTGGTCGCGTACGAAGAAAACGATGTGTACCGCCGCCAGGAGTTGCCGGGTGTGTACATGTTGGATGGGGGGATAATCGCGGTGACGCGTGCGAGTTTGATGCGTGTGGAGGAGGGGCGGCCGCACGCGTTTTTGGGTGAGGATCGGCGGGCGGTGGTGACGGGTGCGGGTGAGGTGGTGGATGTTGATGAGGTGAAGGACGTGCGCGTGGCTGAGGCGGTGTTGGGTGTGGGCGGCGCGGCGCGCGAGCTGGTGATCGACGGGAAGAAGGCGGGGGAAGGGTGCGGGGTGTACGTGATCGCGGAGATCGGTGTGAATCACGACGGGGAGGTAGAGCGTGCGTTGGAACTGGTGCGCATGGCGGGGCGGTGCGGCGCGGACGCGGTGAAGCTTCAGCTTTTTGATGTGGATCGGTTGATGAGCGACGAGTGCGAGTTTGCGGCGTATCAGAGAGGGGCGGGTTCCGATCCGCGTGAGATGTTGCGGCGGTTGGAGTTGAGTGAGGAAGAGATGAAGCGCGTGGGGGAGCTGGTGCGGGAGTTGGGGCTGGGGTTTGTCGTGACGCCTTTCAGTATTGAGAGTGTTGCGGTGTTGAGTCGGTTGGGTGTGGACGCGGTGAAGATCGCTTCGCCGGACTGTGTGAACGTGCCGCTGGTGCGAGAGGCGGCGGGGCTGGGTCTGCCGATGCTGATCAGCATGGGCACGACGGGGGCGGGTGATCGGGCTGTGGTGGACGGTGTGATTCGCATGGTGCGAGAGCGTGTCGGGGTGGGGCTGCTGAAGTGCGTGAGCGCGTACCCGGTGCCGGCGGGGGAGTCGGGGGTGGTCGGGATTGGAGAATTGGCGGGGCGTTACGGATTGGTGGCGGGTTACTCGGACCACACGACGGATGAGCGGATGGGGATGATGGCGGTGTGTGCGGGGGCGCGGGTGTTGGAGAAGCACGTGACGTACGACACGGGTGCGGCTGGGCCGGACCACGCGGCGAGCTTTGATGAGGAGATGTTCGCGCGATACGTGCAACGGGTGCGTGTCGCGGAGCGTGAGATGCTTGAGTCGGTTGGGGCGCGAGAGGCGCTGGAGGCGGACGTGCGGCGCGTGTCGCGGCAGAGCGTGTGCGCGGTGCGCGACTTAAAGGCGGGGGCTGTGGTGAAGCGGGAGGACGTGACGGTGAAGCGGCCGGGCACGGGGATTCCTGCGGCGCGGCTGGACGCGGTGGTGGGGATGACTTTGGCGCGGGACGTGAGGGCGAACCGTTTGCTGCACGAGGAGGACGTGAGCGATGGGTAAGCGTCAGACGGTGGCGGTGGTGA
>JANQJT010000181.1 GCA_028281485.1 Phycisphaeraceae bacterium | reverse complement strand
CTGCTGCGCAGCTCGCCGATGAGCTGTACGAGCACCTCGGTATCGGTCTCACTGGTAAACGTGTGGCCCTTCCCCTCGAGGAAGGTGCGCAGCGTGGCGTAGTTTTCGATGATGCCGTTGTGGACCAGGGCGATGTTGCCGGCGTCGTTGGTGTGGGGGTGGGCGTTGGCCTGGGTCGGTGATCCGTGCGTGGCCCAGCGGGTGTGGGCGATGCCCAGCGTGCCCGACAGGCCGCCGGCGTCAGCCAGTTCCTGCTCGAGATTGCTCACCCGGCCCACGCTGCGGACCGTGCGAACCGCCTTGTCTCCGACGACCGCCACGCCGGCTGAGTCGTAGCCCCGGTATTCCAGTCGTTTCAGGCCCTCGATGAGGATCGGCTGGGCCTGCTTAGGGCCGACGTAAGCTACGATACCACACATAGTTACTCCATTCGATTGGCGTCTCGTACACCGAAACTATCGGCTTAATGGAAATGCTCCGTTATCCGGATTCGGGCATTCTATCGCCCGTCCGGACCCCCTGCGAACCCGCTCTAGACCGCGGCCACCTGCCCCGGTTCTAGGGGCCATACGACCGATTGCGTGGCCCAGTTCAGGTTTGACTCCAGTTTGTGGCGGGTGATCTGCCAGCCGTCGGGTCCGTGTTCGAGTTCCCACAGGCCCTGACCGGCCGGGTAGGCGGCGCTGGTCAGCGTCGGGGCCCCGGTATCCAGGCTCACCACGTTGGTCGCCACCGGGTGCCGATAACACCAGGGCCGATGGACGTGGCCGTGGATGAAGAGGATCTGGCGGTCCGACTCACGTAGGGCTGTGATCAGTTCCGCCTCGTCGATCAGGCGGTGTGAGGGCTTCTCGGGTTTGGCGCCGGGCGGTGTGCCGATCGTGTAGTGACTGAGCACGATGACCGGTTCGCCGGCGGGCAGGCCCTTGAGCATAGTCGCCAGCGCACCCAACTGCTCGTCACCCACACGGCCCAGATCACCGATCACGTTCGGCTTGGCGGTGTCGATCGCTACCACGTGCACACCGCTCGCCAACTCACGGTGATGCGGAAACGCCGTCACCGTCTGCTTGGGGAAATGAAACTCGAAGCGTTTGGTTCGCGCCGAGGTGAACGTGTACCGGTCGTGATTGCCCGCGACCGTCAGCAGGTCGTATCGATCGAGCAGAGGCCCTAGCGCCTGTTTGGCCATCGCGTACTCACGCGGCAGGGCGGTCATGGTCAGGTCGCCGGGCGCGAGAATGGTGGTCGGATCGATGGTCTCGATGCGCCGGTTCAACACGGGGATCAGGTCCATGCGCAGGTGCTTGCCGCGATGGAACCAGACATTCAGGGCGCCACCGATCCGCTTGCTAATCAGTTGCCACGGCAGGAACCGGCGTGTGAAACAGTGCAGGTCACCGAGCAGCGCAATACGCGGGCCGGCCGCCGGGGTGGCGGTGTGCGGTGTCTGCGGTGAGGCGTGTTGTGATTGTGGATCGGGTTTCATCGATTCGGGCAGCGGATTGTCGGCGCGGATCGCGTTGTCTGCAAGCCTGAGAGGCTCATATTCGGCGGAAAAATCGCGTTTCACGAAAATGTCAGTCGTGGCGGGCGTCATCTTTGGGAAACTGAAAAGAATTACCAGAAATATATTGCGTGCCTATATATCGTGTGGCTATACTATCGGCATGACCAAGCCCAACGACAAGCTGGACACCATCAACCGCGAGCTGATCCGTGGATCGGCGGAGATGATGGTGCTCAGCGTCCTCGTGGAGGAGGCGCAGTACGGCTACCTGATCCAGAAACGCGTGGCCGAGGCCAGCGATCACCTGATCCAGCTCAAGGCCGGCACGCTCTACCCGCTGCTGCATCGGCTCGAGGCCGACGGACTGATCCGCGCCAAGTGGGAGAAGACGACCGGCCGCGACCGCAAGTGGTACGAGCTGACCGCGGCGGGGCGGCGGCGATTGCGGGGTCAGGCCGACCAGTGGCGGTCGCTGGCGCGTTGCGTGGAGCGGCTGGTGAACCCGGCCGTGGCGGCGATCACGGAACCGGCGGGATAACACGACTGGGGTAATCGACATGTCCGACACCGAGTTCGAGGCCTACCTTTCGCTTTTGAGCAAGATGCTCCGCCTCAGCGACAAGCAGCGTGACGCGATCAGCGCCGAGCTGCGCGATCACCTCGATCATCGGCTGGAGGAACTGCGGGCCAGCGGCATGGAACGCGATGACGCCGTACTGAGAGCATTGGAAGAGTTCGGGGACGCGGCGGGATTGGCCGCGGAACTGTCAAACATTCGTCAATACGTACGCAGGAGACGCATCATGAAGGCGACACTCACCACGGTCAGCGCGGCCGCCGCGATCATCCTCCTCACGCTGGCGCTGCTGCCGCAGCGACCGGGCCTGGAACTCAACCCCTCCGCCATCGCGCAGGAGGGCGCCGCGCTCGAGTTGCAGGCGTCACCCGACACCAAAGACCCCAGCGAAGCGGTGCGCAAGAAGCTGGGCAAGCGGATCGACATCGATGTAGAGCAAGTGCCGCTTGTCGAGGTGTTGGGTTACATCCGTGACAGCGCCGACATCAACATGCTCGTTCAATGGCGTCAGCTCGAACGCGCAAATGTGACTTATGACACGCCCATCACCATGAGCCTGAAGGACGTGAGCACGCGCCAGGTCCTCGCCTTCGTGCTGGAAAACTCCAGTGAGCACGGTGATGAAATCGGTTATGCCATCATCGACGGCGTCCTCGTGATCAATCTTAAAAACAATCTCGAATTGAACACCGTCGTGCGATTCTATGACGTGTCCGGTATCCTTTTCCCCATGGAGAATCCCAGTGTCTTTGGTGGTCCATCTGGGTATTCAAAGGAATCCATGATGCGCGTCGCGGACCTGTTGCAGACGCACATCGAGCAGGATTCGTGGCAATCCAACGGCGGTTTCGGGGGCTCGATCTCGATCTACGGCAACCTGCTGGTCATCAAGCAGACACCGACCGCGCACGAGAAGATCGCGCAATTCCTCGATGGCTTGAAACAGGAGGTCGCGAAGCGGCGGGCTGAGGGCGATCCGTGGTGGAGGCTGGAGGCAGAGGATGAGAACGCACAAAACACTCCCGGCCGTCGTTTCGGCAGCGAGGGCGAAGGGTTCTCACGGT
>JANQJT010000177.1 GCA_028281485.1 Phycisphaeraceae bacterium | reverse complement strand
ACGGGCCGAAGCCGACGGTGCTGCTTGTCAGGGAGACGGTCTCCCAGTTCTGTAGCCGGGCGCCAGGCAGCGTGCCGGTCCAGCCGTTGAAGCTGAAGGTGTCGCCGCCGGTGTGCGCGCCGCCGTCGAAGTTGCCGGAAAAGCCGCTGATGTCCGCGACGCCCTGCAATGTCAGCGTATCGTCGCCGGCCAGCATGTCGATGTTGCTCGTGCTGGTGAGCGTTCCCGCCAGCGTGAACGTGTTACCGCCGGGCGTGAAGCCGAAGCCGCCGGTTAGGTCGAGCGTCGCCCCGGCCGAGACGGTCGCGCTGCTGACATCGGTGATCGAGCCCGACGCCACGCTGAGCGTGCCCGCGTTCACATTGACCGTGTCGATGTTCGACGCCCCGGTTCCGTTGAAGGTGAGCGTGCCCAGGCCGGTCTTGGTGAGCGTTTCAAAGTCGGTCACGCGCTCGACCGTGCCGGTGCCCGCCGTGGCGATGTCCGCGATGATCACGTCGTTGCCCGCGCCGCCGCTGACGATGCCTCTCACGTCCGCGCCGTCATTGAGCGTGAAGGTATCGTCACCGAGCCCGAGCGACAGTGTGCCGGCCAGCGTGTTGACGATGAAGGCTGTGGTCAGTTGGTCGGCCCCATCCCCGAGATCGCCGGTGGCGACGAGGCCGTTGATGCCGGGGATCGGTGTGGTAAACGTGTTGGCGTCGGTAACGGTGATGGTGTTGACCCCCGACGATCCGGTCAGCACGGTCGTGCTACCCACAGGACTGGCCACGATGCCGTCGATGATCAGCGTGGTGTCGTCGGCCATATCAAACGTCGGCCCTGTAATCACGAAGCCCACGCGTAAGGTGCCGCCATTGATCTCAACGCCGTTATTGAAAGTCAGCGGGAAGACCCCGACATTGGTCAGGGTCCCGACATCGTTTTTGACAAGCCGCTCAAAGCCTACGAGAAGATTCCCATCCAGGGTCTGCGAAACCGCCGTGCGGAAGATCAAAGTATCACCCCCACCCACGGGCTCCACCCCACCGTTGACCCCGCCGGGGACATTGGCCCCGTCGTAAAGGATTACCGTATCGTTACCGGCTCCGAATCGGACGAAAGCATTGGTGGTGCCTGAAAAGATGGTGAAGGTATCATCATCGTCCCCGCCATCGATCTGAAACGGTACGATGATGCCCCCATCGATGGAGATCGAGTCGTTGCCGCCAAGGGTATTGACGTTGCTCACCGGCGGGTTCGCCGCGTCGAACACAAAGACGTCATCACCCGCCGTGCCCGTCTGGGCCAGGGTTGGCGCCGCAGCAAGAAGCAACAGCACCACCCCCATACTGGGCGCCAGCGCCGCTCGCGTGTGTAGTGCCGACGTCAGAGCGTGCTGACCGCGCTCGAAAGCGTGTTCTCCCGATGATGTTGAAGTTTTTTTGCGGCCCGAAATCCCAGAAATCATATCCATTCTGTGCCCCTATCTGTGTCCCTGATCAATTCTGACATAGTGTGGATGAAACGCCTCAGACGACCCCAAACAATGGAATCTTCTATGCTGCGTCTCCCCGGAGATTTTCATCACACTGTATCGGTGGGGCTGACAGATAGGAGATTGCTTTGAAAGCTGTATCGGACACCAAAAGCCGGGTGTTTAAAAAACCTTACCGCCAAAAACATAACGCAGTTGAATTGCCAATCCCCTGATTCGAGGTGCAGAGCATGTCTCTCTTATGAATCAGAGACTTCGCAGTGCCCACGACAACATCACGGCTGAATATGAAAACGCGACTGGGGTTGGCCAGTGGCGTCTTGCGTTAACTGGAGGGTCGCAGGGTTCGCGACCGGATTTGAAGCTCCCCGAGCTGGACTCGAACCAGCAACCTAGCGGTTAACAGCCGCTCGCTCTACCAATTGAGCTATCGGGGAATGGTAGATCCCAATTTCGTCTGTCCGTCATTGCCTTATCGGCTGACGAGCCCAACACTTTAGCAACGCCCAACGCCCCGTCAAGGCGGCCAGAGCCCCGAAAACGGCTAGAATATCCGCTGTGAATCCGTCCCATCCCATCTTCTCGAAACTAGAGCGGATCGTCGGCGTCGGCGGCGTGATCGCCGATCCGGCTGAGCTGCTGGCGTACGAGTGTGACGGTTTTCCGATCGCCAAGGCCGTGCCCCTGGCGGTGGTCTATCCGACGACGACCGGGCAGGTCGCCGACTGCGTTCGGCTGCTGAATGACAGCGACATCGTCTGCGTGCCGCGCGGCAGCGGGACCGGGCTGACCGGCGGGTGTGTGGGGTATGGCGACGCGGTGCTA
>JANQJT010000165.1 GCA_028281485.1 Phycisphaeraceae bacterium | reverse complement strand
GTCTTGCGTCGGCCGGTGCCCCAGAACCAGTGCTGGCCCTTGGGCAGGTCGCGCGGGCCTGCGGCGGCTTCGGTTTCGATCACGACGGTGGTTTGTTCTTCGGTCATCGCTGTGGATTATCCTGTGTTTTACAGTTCCAGAGGCTGCGGCGACTGCGCGGCGTGGGGGTGTTCGGTGCCGGCGTAGACCTTCATCTTTTTCAGCTGCTTGAGGCCCATGGCGTTCTTGGGCAGCATGCGTCGCACGGCCAGCTCGAAGACCTCGGCGGGGTTGCGGTCGAGCAGCTTGCGGTAGCTGATCTGGCGCTGACCACCGGGGTAGCCGGAGTAGGTCTTGCGGAACTTCTGGTCGAGCTTGCGGCCGGTGAGGCGGACCTTGTCGGCGTTGATCACGATGACAAAGTCACCGGTATCGGTGTGGGGGGTGTACTGGGGCTTGTGCTTGCCCATCAGCCGGGTCGCGATCTCGGTGGCGAGTCGGCCGAGCACCTTTCCGTCGGCGTCGACGATGTGCCAGTTGCGTTCGACCTCGCCGGGCTTGGCAAAGTAGGTTTGACGTTCCATGATAAATATCGCCTGTGTTCGGGTCGCTTTGAGCGAACGGGGCAGTTTATCGCCGATGGAGGGCCTGTCAAGGGGGTTTTGCCTTGACAGGGGGACCGGTGCGGTTAAACTCCGCGATCTTGCTCCCCAGCAGGGCCTTCCGTGACGAGCCGGTTTTTGGCGAGGCGCGGATGTGGGCAGGCACGCGGCTTGGAAAACGCCTGTCCCGCCCCGGAGTAAGCAGCCGCGGTCTTCTTTTTTGGGCACCTTAGCCCGGAATACCGCGTAGACAATTAGAGCTTAGGCCCGTGGTGTAATCGGCAACACACCAGTTTTTGGTACTGGCATTCCTGGTTCGAGTCCAGGCGGGCCTGCTTTGTACCCCCGATGGGCCGGTCCGGCGGCTTGGACAAGGATGAAGAAGTCGATGAACAAGCAAAGCGAGCGATCCCTGGATGCGATCATCCTTGCCGCCGGCAAGGGGACGCGGATGAAGAGCGACCTGCCGAAGGTGCTGCATCCCGTGGCGGACCGGGCGATGATCCACTGGGTGATCGATGCCTGCGAACAGGTGGGCGTGCGACGGGTGGTGGTGGTGATCGGTCACCGCGGCGACCTGGTCCGCGAGGAGTTGGCCGACCGCGACTCGGTCACGTTCGTCGAGCAGAGCGAACAGCTGGGCACGGGCCACGCGGTGATGATGGCCGAGCCCGTGTTCTCCGAGCCGGCGAACACCGACGTGCTGGTGCTGTGCGGCGACGGGCCGCTGATCCGGCCGGAGACGCTGGAGCAGCTGATCCGCCGCCACCGCACGGGTGACGCGACGGCGACGCTGGCGACGGCGGTGCTGGAAGACTCGACCGGCTACGGCCGCATTGTGCGTGACAAGGACAACCGCTTCGACCGCATCGTGGAACAGAAAGACGCGACCGCCGAAGAGATCGCGATCCTCGAGGTGAACCCGAGTTACTACTGCTTCGACGCCAAGGCGCTGTTCGAGTCGCTGCCGAAGCTCTCCAACGAAAACGCTAACGGTGAGTACTACATCACCGACCTATTCGGCGCGTACCGCCAGGCGGGCAAGACGGTCGAGGTGATCGATGCGGTGCCGGCCGAGGACGTGCTGAGCATCAACAACACCGCGCAACTTGCCGAGGTCGACGGGGTGATGCGCAAGCGTCTGAACGCGGAGGTGACCCAATGAGCGAACTCGACCAGGGCGAGTTGCGGATCTTCGCCGGACGCGCCAGCCGCGACCTGTGCACGAGTATCTGCGATTACCTGAATCTCCCGCTGGGCCAGGGGCACTCGGAGATGTTCCCCGACGGCGAGATCATCGTGAAGGTGGAGGAGGACGTGCGTGGGCGCGACTGCTTCATCGTGCAGTCGACCTACAACCCGGTCAACGCGCACCTGATGGAGGTGTTGATCTACATCGACACGCTCCGCCGGGCGTCGGCCAAGAGCATCACGGCGGTGATCCCGTACTTCGGTTACGCCCGCCAGGACCGCAAGGACGAGGGCCGCGTGCCGATCACGGCGAAGCTGGTGGCGAACATGCTGACCATCGCCGGGGCGGACCGCGTGGTCTCGCTGGACCTCCACGCCGCCCAGATCCAGGGCTTCTTCGACATCCCGGTGGACCACATGGTCGCTGCGCCGGTGATCGTCGATCACCTGGAGTCGATGCGGGACGAGCTGGGCAGCATCGTGTTCGTGTCACCGGACGTGGGCAACGTGAAGACGGCGACGATGTTCGCCACGCAGATGGGCGCGGACCTGGCGATCATCGACAAGCGTCGCAAGAGCGGCAGCGAGGTCACCAGCGCGAACCTGATCGGTGACGTGAAGGACCGCACGGTGCTGATGGTGGACGACATGATCTCCACGGCGGGCACGATGTGCGCCGCGGCGGAGCTGGTGATGGAAAAGGGCGCGCGGGACGTGATCGCGGCCTGTACCCACCCGGTGCTGGTGGGCCTGGCGATGGAACGCCTCCGCGCGGCGCCGATCAGCAAGGTGATCGTTACGGACACGATCCCCTGCGGCAACCGCTGTGCCCCGATCGAAGACAAGCTGGTGGAGCTGAGCGTGGCCAACCTCCTGGGTGAGGCGATCCACCGGATCCACCACAACCGTTCGGTCAGCGCCCTGTTCCGCAACGGCGCCGCCGGCAGCAAGCGATAACACGGCAACACAAGAGCAAAACAAACTCGGAGCATTGACATGATGACACACGAAACCCCCACCCTCGACGCCGAATCGCGTCAACACACCGGCAGCCGCTACGCGGCGCGCCTGCGCAAGGCCGGCAAGCTCCCGGCGGTGATCTACGGTCACGGCGAGGAGCCCCAGCACGTGGCCGTGGACGGCGAGCAGCTCGTCGGCCATCTCCACGCCGGTGCCCACCTGCTGAACCTGTCCATCGATTCGGGCAAGACCGAGACCTGCCTGATCAAGGACCTGCAGTACGACTTCCTCGGCGACCACATCATCCACGTCGACCTGGCGCGGGTGAGCCTGACCGAAGAGGTGAGCGTGTCGGTGCCGCTGGTGATCAAGGGCCAGGACAACAGCCCCGGATGCAAGGCGGCGGGCGCGATCTTCGAGCACCCGCTGGCCGACCTGGAGGTGTCCTGCAAGGCCAACGCGATCCCCGAAGAGGTCATCGTGGACGTCACCGAGCTGGAGCTGGGCCAGTCGATCACCGCTTCGCAGCTGGAGCTGCCGGCGGGCGTGGAGCTGGTGACCGACGGCGACAGCGTCGTGGCGATGGTCAACGCGAGC